>JBLFXD010000029.1:0-18228 GCA_047611045.1 Planctomycetaceae bacterium
AAACCTTGAACGCGGTCTCCGCCGGCGGTGACGATTTGGCTGCCGTCTTCGACAAGGATCGGCGTGACATGCCCGACTCGAGATTCGCCGCGTTTGCCCTTCCATCGGACGGAGCCGGTTTCGGCGTCCAGAGACAGGATGACGGCATCTTTCCAGGGGATCTTCCAACCGAGTTTGTTCTCCTCTTTGCTGCTCCCGTCAAACGGCATGATCAGTTGCCCGTCAGCCAGCAAAGGCGACGCACCCAGGCCGTGCAGACTGAAGAACTTCATCTCCTGACTCTTCCACACGGGCTTACCGGACAGGTCAACGGCGGCGACCGTGCCATCGTAGAAGACAGCGTAGACTCGTTTGCCATCAGTGACCGGAGTCGGAGTCGCAAACGAATTCTGCCGTCGCATCGGCCCGGTTTTCTGGCGATGCACTTCGGTGTTCCAGGCGATCTTTCCCGTCTTTCGGTCAACGCAAATGATGCGGCACGAAACGCCTTCTTCCGTGGCCGTTGTCAGAAAAATCTGATCCTTGAAGACGATCGGCGACGACCAGCCTTTGCCAGGGATACTGGTTTTCCAGGCGACGTTGTCATCGGCTGACCAGGTAACCGGCAAGTTCGTTTCGCTGGAGATCCCCTGGCCGTTCGGACCTCGAAAACGCGTCCAATTTTCGGCATTAACGATGTCGCCAATAGTCAGCACGAGTGTCACGCCACATAGCAATCTGAACGCGCCTGTCATTTCGATATTCTCCAGTCGATGATCGTTTCGGGGCCTCAGTTAAGCGAGGCGAAACTGTACCTGATCCAGCGACGTCGAAGGAGTGAGCAGCAGTTCGTCGAATGGGATGGCTTCAAGCCGGCCCGAAATCCGCCGTTCGAAAACCGGCACGGCGGGCGCATAGAAAAAGCCCGCTCGATAGACAGGCGAATCGAGCGGGCTTTTGTGTTTTGAGCTTCGGCGTCGAAGCTGACCTACTTGGTCAGTTCGTCGACGACGTCTGGATAACCGGCTCGCAGGCCGAAGACGACGGTGCCATCTTCATTCCGGATTTCGACAGGCAGGCGAGCTCGTTTGAAGGCCAGAATCGCGGCTTCACGAGCTTCGCGTCGTGAGGCGCTACGGCTGCCGAGAATCCAGCGGCCTCGATGCTCGACGAACAATGAGTAACAGTGGACCTTCTGGATCTCGTCGAGAATCCCGTGGTCCTTTTGTTGTTTCAGTTGGTGTACCAGTGCAACCATCTTAATAAATCCCCCAATGATTCATCGCTTCGGTGTTGGTCAATCTTAGGTGCAAGTAAAGAACTCGGTGTCGTCATGTCGCCCGACATCAGCGAACTGATCGTCGTCTATGGCCCGTTCTGCCGGCTCGTACGGCATTTCCCTCAAACTGCGTAGGAGGTATGTGCCTTACAGAACGACCTCGGTCCGGAGACTTTTGAGATCTCGACACGTTTTCGGCGACACGGCGGGCAGCGGAGTTCCGTCTGTACGGATTCTCTACGCGGCACGGTCACACGTTTCGAGCGGCGGTTGAGGCTGCCCGGGTTTCGGTGCATCCGTTGATGCAAAGACGTCAGGCCTGGTGGCGTCGGCGGAACGGGCACACGAACGCAAAGAACAACGCTCCGACGCAGCAGCCTTGCGCGAACCAGTCGCCGTGTGCGACGTAGAAGCTGCTGCGATTATCGAGCGGCACGTCGGTGATGATTGCCGCGTTAAGCGACTTGCGAAGTTTACCGGTGGCCGGGTCGCGCATGGTCGAGATCGATTCTTCGCGAGTCTCAGCGTCGCCATTGATAAACACGTTGGGTTCGGTCAACACGCCGTCGCCATCGATCACCGCCGAGATCCCCGTGTTAACGGCTCGTACGAGAGGCGTGCGAGTTTCGACGGCGCGGAACGAAGCCGTAATGAGATGCTGATTCAGTTCGCTGGAGCCTGCGGACTTGCCATCGGCCGCTTGATGAACGAACCAGCCGTCGTTTGTTTGATTCACGAAGACATCAATCTTCTGATCGGACGCCTGGGCTCCGTTGGCAATGTCTCGAACCAGGTGCGGGACGGTGTCTTCAAAGCAGATGATCGGTGAGAAATTCCAGCCGCCGTACTTGAAGACTTTGGCAGCTTCTCCCTTTGAAAGTCCGCCGCTGTCGCCCAACGGGCTGAGAGATGCGAGGAACGGAAGTTCTTCTTTAAGAGGCGTGTACTCGCCGTAGAGCACCCGGTGCATTTTGTCGTAGCGGTCTCCGATGCCGCCGTCGGGAGTGATCAGGATCGACGAGTTGTACGCTTTCATGTCCGAACTTCCGGCGATCAATGTGTCGATGCCAATCATCATGGCGGCGTTGGCACGTTCACTCATTTCACGCAACTTTTCTCGAACGGCCGGGTCGGTCCAGGAATCGATCCAATCATTCTGCTCCGACAGGTCGACCGGCGGCGCCATTGCGCGAAGTTGAGCTTCTTCGACACCGGATTCGACAATCTTCAACGGCCAGCGGAACATCGTTTCCGGCCAGACAACCAGGTCCGGCTGATGCTGCACCGCCATGCCGGTCAGGGCGTCGTGGTAGTGAAAGATCGCTGCATACTCGCCTTCGGAATGTTTCAGCCTGGCCGGAAAGTTTCCCTGGATCAGCGCGACTCTTGGTCCAGGTTTGAAGTCGGCTTGAGAACGTCGAACGGCGCCGTAAACGAACGCGGCAACAACTACGGCCAGCGTGATGCCAAGATTCAGCCAGGGTCGGCGGAATTCGGCGCGGCTTGAATTCTGAACGACGATCTCGTCGGCGGGGAGGTGAGCAAAATCGGCCGGCACTTCAACTGGCGGGAACAGTTTCAGTCGTTCAAGCCAGGCCAGCGGCACCAGGCCAGCAACACACGTCGCGACCAGAGCGACGACAAAGCTGACTCCGTAAGCTCCGACCAGGTCACTGATCTGAATCATCTCCGGCCATGCGTACTGAGTGTGCCCCATGAAGTACCAGGCGAAGCCGGTCATCAGCGTGGCTCGCAGATATTCCAGACCGGTCCAGACAACCGGCACGGCGACCAGCATTGGCAGGCCGAGACGATGGACCGCCCCTCGGGAAATCGCCACACAAACCGGAAAGTACATCGCCACATAAACGGCCAGGGCCACCCACGCAATGTACATGGCGGGGTCGCCAAGCCGCATCCACTGCAAGGTTGCCAGCGACCAGACGAGCCCGGATGCGTACAGCACGGGGTACATAAACCGCGTTGGGCGTTCGAGTCGGACGAGCATGAGCATCGGCGAAAGAGCGACCCACCCGAGCCATCCCCAGTCGAGCGGCGTGAAGCTTCCCCACAGCAGCACGGCCGTCGTGAGTGTGCAGGCAATGGCTCCTTTGACCGGAGCCGGCGCGGACCGAGCGGCTTCGATAATCTCTCGAACCGTTGGCTCATGCCGTTTCGCAGACGCGGGATTCATCGTTGAGGACTGTCCGGTCGGCAAGGTCTGAGGCAGGATTTGCGTGGCCATTGCATCCATCCATGGAGCGTGGGAAAGCGAGCTTTGTTTTTAAGCATCCCAAAGGACGACTTCGACACGATCGTTGATTGCGTACTCTTTGGGTTCCGGCGGGAAAACCACCATCGCGTCGGCATCAACCGTCGACTGCAGATCGGACGAGCCGTGCCAGTTCATCAGTCGCACGGTCGGGCCGTCCACTGTCCACTCGACCGTCGCCGGAAAGTACGTCTCCCGATCATCCGTGTGGGAGTGCGAATGCGTCAGCCGTGCCGTGAGCAATTGTGGAATCGCAGGAAACTGCCCGGTCAGACGACGAATTGCCGTCCTCACGAAAAGTTCAAAACAGACCATACTGCTGACCGGATTTCCCGGCAACCCGAATACCAGACACGAGTTGCCGCCACGGCGAAGGACTCCGAACCAGACTGGTTTCCCCGGTTTGACTCGCACTTTGTGGAAGACCTGTTCGACGCCCGCTTGCTCAAGTTCGCTGGGCACCAGATCGAGCTTCCCGGCCGAAACGCCGCCGGACAGCAACAGGATGTCGGCGTTCAGTCCTTCTTCAATGTGCCGACGCAGGTCTTCGCGGTTGTCCCGAGCGATTCCGAGCGGAACGGGCACTCCGCCAGCATTACAGACCTGTCCGCACAGCATGGTCTCGTTCGAATTACGAATCTGGCCCGGCCCCGGAGTCTGATCGGTGGCGACCAGCTCGTCGCCGGTTGCCAGCACGGCGATGATCGGTTTCCGCCGGACGGACACCTGTGCTCCGCCGAGTTCCGCCAGAGCCGCCAGCTCCTGAGCGCGTAGCAGCCGGCCAGCTGGGATGATTTCCTCACCGGCTCGCTTGTTGGTACCAATCCGGATGACGTTCTTCTCCGGAGCGATCGAGTCGACCAGAATTCGGACGCGTTCAGAATTTCCGTCGACCAGTTCGGTCATCTCGACTGGCACGACGGCATCGGCACTGGCCGGTGTCGGGGCTCCGGTCATGATCCGAGTCGCCTGTCCGGAGGCGATGTCGCGCGACGGCGTCCGCCCGGCGGTGACTTCATCAACGACGACCAGTTCTCGCTTTCCGGCTGCAATGTCGGAACTCAGCACGGCGTAACCGTCCATCAGTGACTTGTCGAACGGCGGCGAAGCTTCTCGGCTGATGACATCTTCGGCCGTCAACAGACCGAGGGCCTCGTTCAGCGCAACGTGCTCCGGCGCAAACGTTGTCACCTCGCGAACAATCTGATCCAAAGCCTGAATAACGGTCAGCATGACGTCGTGATACCTGTAACAAAGTCAAATTCTGTGGAGTGCAGAGTCTATCGCCAGCGAGCCGGAATGTTTAACGCCCGGCGAATCAACGCCAATGTTTCAGCCGGGAAGGTGTTGGGCTCAGGTTTTGAGGTAAATACCTGAGGACTCGACGTGCTGATCACACGCGTCGTGAGGAAGCTGCATCCGCTTGCCACAATCGTTGAGTCTGCCTGGTGAATGCTCGATATCAAATACAGGATGTATCAACTTAACTGTTTATCAGGCGTCGACTTTTCGTGAGTACCACCGCCGATCCTCGATCCATCGCCTTCGAAATTCTTGCCAGACATAAGTCTGACGAGGCTGCCGATGTGTTGATGCAGGCGCTGGAGTGCGACGATGATCAGGCGCGAAAACTGGCCGCTGCAACCGTCGTTAAACGCCACGGTCAACAAAGCATCCTAGAGATCATTCGACGAGTTGATTCGCTCGATGATGAAGCATGCAGAGAGTTCAGCCAGTCGCCCGAACGGTTCCGCGTCGCTTTAGAGCAGGCGATTTCGAAGTCGGATGATGAGACTCGAAACGCGGCTATCACGTTTATTCGCCGGACGGGAAACTTTGAACAGTTCACGACGCTGCTCGATCTTCTGGAGTCTGCTGACGAGGCGACTTGTAAAGCAACCGAAGTGGCAGTTGTCGAACTGGCTACGAAATTGGGACAACGTCTTCGATCAAGCGATGAGTCGATTTTTCCAGGACTGGATGGTCCCGCTCTGCGCCGGTATCGCTCGACGATGCTCGGTGAACTGGATTCTCGGACAATACAGTTCGACGAGCTGGCGAAACCGGACGCAGTCCTCCGACTCATTTTGACTCTCGGAGGCCCTGACGACCCTGCGGTCAGAAATGTCTTTACGAAGCGAGGCGACGACTGCCGCGACGCGGCTGCGAAACTGCTGACCGAAGATTCACAGCCAGCTCTGTTGAACCTGTTGTGCGACTTCCTGGCATACCATGCTCCTCCGGCTGCCGCTCTGGATGTCGTTCGAAAACGAAACGACTTCGAATTTATTCTGCATCTTCTCAAGCAGTTGCCGAAACAGCCTTCTGACTACCTGGCCCTTAACCTCGCCAAACTGAACGGTCTTTCGTGGTTGCAGGATTCGATGGAGCTTGTTGAACAACTTCCGGCGTCAGTGCACGATCGCCTCGTCGCGGTGATTAACCTTGTTCCGCTCGCAGAAGACGACAAGGTGCGGCTGAAAACCTGGATCATTCGTCAGTCGGGAGCCGCTGGTCGGGAGGCGGCAAGCGACGTGTTGAAGATGCTTCCTCAGGAAGAAGCCAGCGAGATTCTCCATGACGCTTTGAAGGATCCGGATGCGGAAGTTGAAGCCTGGGCGACGCATCATCTGAGGGCTCAGAAACTTCCCGACACGTTCGAGGAACTGGTCAAACGACTGGATCGAGATCTCGGCGCAGTGCGCGATGCTGCTCGAGATGAATTGTTCAGCTTCGATCTGAATTATCTGTTGAAGATCTTCGGCGACCTGTCGCCCGGCCAGTCTCGACAATGCGGCCAGGCTTTACTCAAGATCAATCCGAATGCTCCTGAAGAACTTATTCGTGAGATTGATCATCCGTTCCGCCGACGACGAATTCGAGCGATCGAGGCTGCCGAAGCACTTGGATTTCTCGACGAGGTGGTTCCCAGTCTGCTGGAGAAATTGGAAGACCCGGAAGCAAGCGTTCGCTGCGCAGTCATTGAGGCGTTTGGCAGAAGCCCGTCTCCGGATCGGATACAGGCAATTCGAAAGATGACGAGAGATTCGCATCGACAGGTTCGCGGTGCAGCAGAAAACGTCATCGCCACTTTGAGCCAGCAATTGAAATCCGCACTGCCTCAATTTGAGGCGTCAACATAATTGCTGGAATTATTCGTCACTTTGCGACATCGCACACAAGGATCGGTCAAATGACTTTGCTTTTTTCGACTTCTCTCCTGGCCGCTAAAACTGGTTTTCTGGAATCCCCCTCGGCGCGTGTCGGTGCCTGGGTTGTCGGATTGATTGTCGTTTTGGGCGCTGCATGGGGAGCAGCGATAGTCTCGGGAGCGATGCGTCGAAAGGAACGAGCGAAGCAGAGCAAAACGTCAAAGAAACCTAAAGACGTATTCGACGAAATCTGTCAGGCACAAGGATTGACGCCGGCAGATAAACACCAGCTACTCGGCGGGGCGACAATTCTCAACCTGCCCTCACCGGCGCTGCTGTTCGTCGATTCGGGGCTCTTGAACAAACTGGCGACCTCAGACCGCGATGACGCTGGCGAGTTTCGGAAACTCGCCGACCGATTGTTTCCGCCGGACTCAGCCCCGCCGGACTCAGCCCCGTCTGAATCAGACCTGGCTGAACTGACGGAGACTCCGGCCACGGTCTGAGGGCAAAGCAAACTAAGGCGACGCGACTCGTGAGCCGTCTACCGTCAGGCGGCCTGCAGCGAACAGTCGGATTGCTTCTGGAAAGGCTTCGCATTCGGCTTCGAAGACTCGCTTCTGCAGCGTGTCCGGCGTGTCGTCGTCCATGACGGGCACGACCTTCTGGAGGATGATCGGCCCGGCATCGTATTCGTTATTCGCGAAGTGGACGGTGCAGCCGCTGACTTTGGCTCCGCGTTCGAGCACGGCTTCGTGAACGTGATGCCCGTGGAAGCCTTTTCCGCAGAACGCTGGAATCAACGACGGGTGAATGTTGATGACTTTGTGTTCGAAGTCGTTCGGAATTTGAACAAGACTCAGGAAGCCTCCGAGAATCACGAGGTCGACTTCTGCTTCGCGACAGAGATCAAAGATCCGATCGCTGAAAGTCTCGACCGAGTCAAACTGTGACCGCACCACGGGTTCGCACGTCAGTCCAGCATCGCGTGCACGTTCGACTCCGCGGCAATCTTCTTTGCTGGCAATGACGATGGGGAACTCGGCATCCAGCTGCCCGGCTCGATTCTTTTCGAGCAGGTTCATCAACGTCGTGCCGCCGCCGGAAATGAGAACTGCCAGACGAACCGGACGGTTGAGCGCAGGAAGAGCGGTGGGCATGAGGTCGGTTACCTGAGGCTGACTGCGCGTTTACGCGTCCGGTTTTCGTTTGCGGCGTTTGAGAGCGGCCTTCTGCTTCAGCCGCTGGCGAGCTTCCCGGATTGGCTGCATCATCGCTTCGACAGACTGCCACCGATCGTCCGGGTGTTTTTCGAGGCCCTTCATGATTGTCTCGGCAATTTGCTCGTCAATGCCGGGGGCCAATGTCCGAATGTCTTTAGGCGGCTGATTGATGGCGTGCAAGACGGCTTCCAGAGTTTCACCCGTGTCCCAGGGATGGGTCTTTGTAAACATCTCGAAGCAGGTCACGGCGTACGCAAAGACGTCAATTCGCTGGTCGGTCTTTTGTCGCTTGATCAGTTCCGGAGCCATGTAGGAAGCCGTGCCGGTTCGGTTGCCCGGCTTCTGAAACGTCGGCGTGTTGGGGACGACGAGGCCGAAGTCGATCAGCTTGACGACTCCATCAGGATCGACGACGACGTTTCGTGGGCAGATGTCGCGATGGATCCAGCCTGCTTCGTGGAAGTACTTGATCCCTTCGCCAAGCTGCAGAACGAAGCTGAGACGATTCTTCTGCATCGTCTCGTTCTGCGTGTCGACCAGAAAGCTGAGGCTGACGCCTTCGACAAATTCCATGACGAGAAACTGTTCGTCATCGATCGTCGTGCCGTACTCAAGCGTGTTGACGACGTGTTTATTTTTGAGCTGAACGGCAATTTCGCCTTCGCTCGGTTTATTGAGGCCGAAGAAGCGTGCTTCGAACCGGGCGGTCTTAAACTTGTCAAGAACCTTTACAGCGACCTGTCGACCTGAAGCGGTGTCGTTGGCTCGCCAGACTTTGGACATGCTGCCCTGCCCGACACGACCGACGAGGTCGAACCGTTTGGTCACGTCCGTGCGGACGACCTTCGGCTTCTTCTCGAAAAACTTTTTGAAGAAATTCATCGAACGTGGTCTCACTGGCCGCAAATTCACATGCCACAGTAGTCGATGATGCGGGCAATCTCGCTCCGCAAATGATGCCGATGCACGATCCGATCGACAAAGCCAGCACCTTCGAGGAATTCGCTCGTCTGAAAGTCTGGTGGCAAGTCTACCCCAACCGTGGCCTTAACAACTCGCGGACCGGCGAAGCCGATAAGCGCTTTGGGTTCGGCAATGATGACGTCTCCCAATGCGGCGAAACTGGCCGCGACGCCGCCCATCGTAGGATGCGTCAGAACGGAAATGTACAACCCGCCGGACTCGCGGAATTTCGCCAGCGCCGCCGACGTTTTGCCCATCTGCATCAGCGAGAAGATGCCTTCGTGCATGCGTGCTCCGCCGCCGGAGCCGCTGAGAATGATCAGCGGAAGGTGCATCTCGGTGGCCGCCTCGATGGCACGCGTCAGCTTCTCGCCGACGACCGAGCCCATGCTTCCCATGATGAAGTTTGAATCCGTCAGGGCGAAGACCAGCGGGCGGCCTCGCATGTAGCCTTTTCCGGCGATGCAGGCTTCGGTCAGGCCGGTGCGTTTCTGCTCGGCAACCAGACGTTCGGCGTACGGTTTCTTGTCGACAAACCCCAGCGGGTCGCACGGCCGAAGTTCTGAGTACCACTCTTCGAAGCTGTCTGAGTCGAGTAGCTGCTCCACTCGGACCTTGCCCGGAACGATGAAGTGGTGATCGCACTGCGGGCAGACGTACTGGTTTTCTTCGACCGAGCGTCGATACACAGTCGCAGCGCAGCCCGGGCATTGCTGCCACAGCCCTTCGGGGACGCCGCGTTTCTGTCGCTTTGTCTGGTCCTGCCAGGATTCTACATCCGGTTTGGCCTGACTCATGATGAGCTGCCTTTATTCATCACTGGCCGCCGCGGCGATCGGAATCTGCTCGCTGGAACCAGTTCGTTCGTTAGCCGTCCCGTTGGTCTGGATGATTTCGACGAGTTGATCTTCGCAACATCCGAACATTGAACCGCCGATGTCTTCCGGAATTTCGCCTCGCAATGTACAGCTTACGAGACTCGCCAGAGGCTCGGAAGCCACCACAACGAAGCAGTCGTACTTCTTGAGCGGCTTCTTCAACGCTGAAATCATGCGTTCAATGCCGAGCTCCACAGTTTCGCCTTCGGGTGGGCAAACCGTCGAAGGAGCTTCCTTCCACTGCTTGAACACTTTCGGAAACTTCTTGCGAATCTCGTCAACGCACAGGCCCTCCCACAATCCCTGATCGAGATTGCACAGTGCCTTCTTTTCTTTAATGGTGACATCGAGTGCGTGCGCAACGGCTTTGGCTGTTGAGCGGCACGGGTCGCATGGGCCTGTCACGACGGCTTCGACCGGTTGATCCCGGATCGCGTCGATGACTTTCGCGAGCTGACATTGCCCTCGGTCGTTGAGAGGCAGCTCGAGAGCACCCTGAATGCGTTTTTGTTCGTCGAAGTCAGTACACCCTGGTCGGACCAGAACGACTGTGGACATTGATTTTTCTCGCTACAGGGATGAGCTGCTCTGGCGATTCGCCAGCGATGACAGCTCGGGCATGACAGCTCCGTAGTCCGACTCGTCGAACACGGCACTGCCGACAACAAACAGGTCCGCTCCCGCTTCAGAACAATCGGCAATGGTCGAAGGACCGACGCCGCCATCCACGGAAAGGACAGTCTCCGGAGAGCACAGCTCCCGAAGCCGACGCAGTTTGTTCAATGCGTCAGGAATAAACTTCTGCCCGCCGAAGCCCGGCTCGACGCTCATCACGAGCACCAGGTCGCAGTCCGACAGGAATGGTTCGATCTTTTCAACAGGCGTTCCCGGATTCAGCGCCAGCCCGGCCACGACATCTGCTTCGCGAATCCGCCGCAGCAAAGGCCCGGCATCCGGAACCGCTTCGTAGTGGAAAGTGATCGCCTCGCAGCCCGCTTTGAGATACTCGTCTAGATAGCGGTCCGGCTCGGAAATCATCAGGTGAGCATCGAAAACGGCATCCGTCATCGGCCGCATTTTCTCGATCACCATCGGCCCGTACGACAGATTCGGCACGAAATGCCCATCCATCACGTCCCAATGAAGAACGGCGGAATCAGCCGCGTTCAACAACTCGATCTCTCGATGCATATTGCCGAAGTCACACTTCAGCATCGAGGGAGCGATGACTGGAACCCGGCTTCGGATTCGATCAAGGATTGCCGAACGGCTCATCGGGAAGAATGCCCGCGAAAGGAAAATCAGAAACCGACCCACTCAGCAGGCCGGCTGGAAGCGGACCATTTGAACCAAACCCGAGTGCTCATTCAATTCCGAACTCGAAATCGCTCAGCTGGAAGCCACAATTCTGAATTTCAAATACTCGTAACGGACTTCTGAGTAATGCGTTACGGCAATTATTGAATCGCAGCCTTTGAGTCTCCACTACGTTAAAGAATCAGCCACGGAGGAGCACAGATCAAACACGGATGGCTTTATGAAGCATCCTGATCCGTCATCCGTGCCTGCCCGTGTAAATTCGTGGCTCTTTTTCAGTACTCGGTTATGCAGGCCTGGGAACCGGATCCAATCGTCGGAATTAGCAACTCATCGAACGATTTCGGATCGCTTTCAGAATTCTCCGAAACCATGACCTTTCCGTCTGGTTAGTTCTTCTAGCGCCAAGTGAAGACGGGCGAGGCAAAGCAGAAAGCCGATTCGACTTCCCGCACAAATTCGGAAACACTACTTGACGACTCGACTGCGTTCAGGCCGCCGTTATCAGGCGGCTCAATATGGGCAACGACCCTCGAATACGCAGTCTATCTCGGCGCCAACGGGCACAAACGGCAAGGAATTTGAAATGCGTTTTTCCACGACCTGCATCGCCGCTTTGATTGTCGGCATCGGAACATTCGCTTCGGCGGCCGAGTTGTCCAGCAAGGCCTCACCCGCCGAAGTGGCGACCGAGGTTGATCGGCTGGTCGGTGCCGAACTCAAAGCCAACGAAATCGAGCCCGCTGGAATCTCCGTCGACGAAGACTTCCTTCGCCGAGTCACGCTCGACCTTGCCGGCACGTTGCCATCGTCGCGCGACGTCACCCTGTTCGGTCTCACTCCTGACAGAACAAAGCGTGAGCAGGCGATCGATCGGCTGCTCGATTCCGACGAGTACGCGGCCGCGTGGGCTCGCTACTGGCGAGACGTCATCTTTGTCCGAGCGACAAACATGCGAGCCGGCTTTGCGAATCAGTCTTTCGTCAGCTGGATGACCGACAACCTGAGCAAGAACAAAAGCTGGGCGGACATCGCGACAGAGATTCTCACTGCGACGGGTGACGTCCGCGAAAACGGCGACACGGCTCTGATCTTCGCCCAGGAGGGACAGCCCGAGGATGTCGCCGGTGAAGTGTCGCGAATCTTCCTCGGCATCCAGATGCAATGTGCAAACTGCCACGACCACCCGTGGGACCGTTGGAAACGCGAAGAGTTTCACGAGCTGGCAGCATTCTTTCCTCGCATCTCAGTACGACCAATTCGCGAAGACAACCGACTCCAAAGTTACGAAGTCGTCTCCGTCAATCAGTCGGTCAATCCGCGAGACCGTTTTCGCGAGCTGAAAGAAAATGCCGATCGCGTCTTTCGCTTCGCGGATCGCAACAAAGATGGAAAACTCGTGAAGAGCGAAGTCGGTCGCACCCCGTTGGCTCGAGCTTTCGACGCGTTGCTCGAACGCGGTGACAAGAACAAAGACGGCGGACTTTCGCTGACCGAACTGAAAGCCGTTGAATTCCCGATGCCCATGCAGGTCGGCCGCGGCTCGACCGAGCACTTCATGGCCGACCTCGACGATCCGTCATCGCGGGGGGAGAAGATCGAGCCGAAATTCTTCCTCACTGGCTACACCCCGAAGAGCGGACTCGCCGACATCGATCGCCGCGAGACGTTTTCAAAGTATCTCACGTCGTCACGCAACGAATGGTTCAGTCGAGCCTTCGTTAACCGCATG
The DNA here is from genome assembly GCA_047611045.1 of Planctomycetaceae bacterium. Taxonomy (GTDB): domain Bacteria; phylum Planctomycetota; class Planctomycetia; order Planctomycetales; family Planctomycetaceae; genus JABMPE01. The sequence goes on from JBLFXD010000029.1 coordinate 12,796, forward strand.
TGGGCGGAAATGACCGGCGAAGGATTTTACTCGCCGATCGACGACATGGGCCCGGATCGGGAGGCAGTGTTTCCAGAAGTTCTCGATCTGCTGGCCGCTCAGTTCAGCAGCAACGGCTACGACATTCGCTGGCTGATGAAAACGATCGCCCTGACGCAAACATACCAGCGCGAAGTGCGATCAGCCGAGCCAGGCACGGAAGCAGTCCCGTTTGCATCGGCAACCGCAACGCGACTTCGAGGCGACCAGCTTTACAGTTCGATCATCACGGTACTCGGCAGCGAAAACACACCCGGACGCGGTCGAGGCCAGCAGATGGGAACCGGCGGCGGCATGTACCGAGGCGCTCGCAGCCCGCGAGACCAGTTCGGCCAGCTCTTCGGATTCGACCCGTCGACGCCTCAGGCCGACATCACCGGCAACATTCCTCAGGCTCTGTTCATGATGAACTCGCCGCTGCTGGGAGGTCAGATCAACGCCCGCGGCTTCACAAAACTAACGGGCCTGCTCCGCCGATTCCCCGACAACGAAGACGCAATCAACGAGCTGTACGTGATGATTCTTTCCCGCGAACCCTCCGACCGCGAAATGAAAATCACCACCGAATACCTCGCCGAAGTCGGCAACCGCGAAGAAGCCTTCGAAGACCTGATGTGGAGCCTGCTGAACTCCAGCGAGTTCCTCTCGAAGCGTTGACCCAACCGTAGGGCCGGTTCCCACCGGCCGACCAAAGCGACGACACAGACGAAACGGCCGGTAGGAACCGGCCCTACAACCAACCAGAAATTCTGGAACTTCAAATATGACTCTCTTAAAACCGCAGCGACACGAGCAGGTTAAAGTTCGCCAGCACGGCGTCTCACGTCGAGGCTTCCTGCACACCGTTTCGACGGGAGCACTCGCGGCAGGAACGCTCAACCTGCGAGACGTGATGTCGCTTCAGGCGGCCGAACTTCGCAAGCAGGGCAAGTCGATGATTCTGCTTTGGATGGGCGGAGGACCTTCTCAATTTGAGACGTTCGATCCGAAACCAAATCACGCCAACGGCGGAGATACAAAGGCCATCTCAACCAGCGTGTCAGGGATCAAGATTGCTCAAGGGTGGGAGAAGACCGCCGCCGTCATGGACGAACTGGCCATTATCCGCTCGATGACGAATAAGGAAGGCAGCCATCCACGAGCGACCTATCAGATGCACACCGGCTATATCCCGTCGGGAAGCGTCAAGCATCCCAGTCTCGCTGCATCGATCGCCAAAGAAATCTCCGACCCGGAATTCGACCTGCCAGCCGTGGTATCAGTCGGTGCAACTCAGGGCGCCGGTTTCCTGGGCGTCCAATACGAACCGTTCATGGTTCAGGATGCGAGTCGGATGCCGCAGAATGTCGCGCCGTCTGTCCCGACAAATCGCTATGGTCGACGTCTCGGCCTCCTCGACAAACTCGAAGACGAATTCGCAGACCGAGGCGGCGATGTCGTCGTAAAAAATCATCGAGACCTTTACGGCAAGACATCAAAAATGGTTCTCAGCTCAGACCTGAAAGCCTTCGACATCTCCGACGAACCGACATCCATGAAGGAAATGTACGGCGATTCGAACTTCGGACGAGGGTGCCTGCTGGCTCGTCGGCTGGTTGAAGCCGGCACGACGTTTGTCGAAGTTTCATCGCGAGGCCAGGGCGGCAACTGGGATACGCACGACAATCTCTACGAACGAGTCGGCAACCTGAGCGCGTCGATCGATCCCGCAACTGCCGGCCTGATCACCGACCTCAAAGATCGAGGCCTGCTCGAAAACACGCTGGTTGTGTGGATGGGCGAATTCGGCCGCACTCCACGCATCAATCCGCGCGGCGGCCGCGATCATTACCCGCGAGTCTTCAACGCCGCGATGGCCGGCTGCGGAATCAAAGGCGGTCAGGTCATCGGCTCTTCAACCGCCGACGGAACGGCCGTCGCCGACGCCCCCGTCACAGCCAACGATCTCTTCTGCTCAATCTGCAAGAGCCTCGACGTCGACCCCCGCAAAGAAAACATGAGCCCCCTCGGCCGCCCCATGAAAATCGTCGACGGCGGCGCCCCGGTCGACAAACTCTTTGCTTAATTGGACAGCGCCATTTAGGGGTTATGCACCTCTCCCTCTGGGAGAGGTCGCGGTCTCAGCCGCGGGTGAGGGCCGTCCATTTTTCCAGCTCCGACATAATTCCCTGCAAAACGTACGAACAACCCTCTCCCGGCCCTGAAAGGCCGACCTCTCCCAGAGGGAGAGGTGAAGCAAAGTGGCGCTGTCCAACTAATTTCGCCCGTTTTTTTCTAATTGAAATTCGGCAGCGAGCTTGATCTACCAGAACGGAACCGGTTCCAATCCGGTCGAAGGAAGTGGTTGATCGCGCAGGTGGTCGATGATTTTCTGAGTGTGACGAGCAGCCTCGACCACGCGTTCGTCCGGATCGTTCAAGAGCAGATCAAGAATTGCCACACGCTCGGACCGCAGATCTTGCCGCAGATTCCCGGCCACCATAATGCGAACCTCTGGACTCGCTGAGCGGGCCAGCACTCGCAGGAATGCTGGCGAAAGCCGGAATTTATAATTCAGGTCGCCCTTCAGCGTGTGCTCGAACCACTTTACCTGTCTCTCGTGATCCCACTCTTTCACTTTCAGCCACGCTCGCGCTGCGTCCTCGGCCAGATTCTGTTGCGACAGGTTAAGCTCCCAGTTGTCCGCGACCTGATTCGGTGTCATTCGTCTTCGAGCTTGATCCCTGGCATCTGCATCTATTTCGTCTTTCAACTCTCTCAGCCGATCGATCACAACTCGGTACATCCGGGACCGCTGATGGCCGGGCAGTTTGTCAATCAATCGTTTTTCGTTGAAGAAGGTTTCATCGATTCGGTGAGCCCGGTCAACGAGTGCACGGATCATCTCCGATGTCACATGGCGTTCGAGTCGCTCCAGAAACGAATGCCGCAATGAGTAATCCCGCTCATCCTGATCCGGCAAACGCTGGCCGGGAGCCGCTCCACGGATCGGCGGGGCATGCATCGCGTCAAGTTCTTTCCAGAATTCGACACCCAGTGGCACTCCGTCCTCGACGTCCATAAACAGAAACCCAAATCGGTCGTCTCGACTGTAAAGATCGTAACTACTGTAAACATGCCCTAACTCAAAGCCTGCACGAAACAGGTCGCGAGCCCGCTTTAGCAGCCGCTCACGATTCCTTTGCCGAAAGCGATTCCCGGCGGGAGAGTCCAGTCTGGCACATTCCAGAAACCAGCGATTCTCCTGCACGGTCAGCTCAGCAGTTTCTTTCACGACGTCCCTGTCGCTAACTCTGGCGATACGCCTCGGATGTCTCAGGTCGTGTCGCAGCAGATATTTTTCGAATGTGGAACCGCCGAGCAACCCTGCCCATTTCCCAACGCGATCGCTCCCACGGCGGGCCGCTCGTCGCATTAGTACCGGGGCAATCTGCTCTTCAACGATGTTGTCGCGTGACTCGTCCGGCCCATCCAGCAGTCGATCAAGTTTCCAGACCACGTCTGCCAGGACCGCATGGTGAGGTTTCAAGCCAGACCAGCGAACACTCCACTCGCCGCGCGGCACCGTCAGGAAGTGGTGTTCTCCTTGAAGGATGTAGTCCGGGGTCGATACATAATCCTGCTGGGCAGGGAGTTGCTTTAGCTCTGACAGCGAAGCATCAACCACCTGCTGCGGGTCGAGTTTCTCGATGACCAGCCGAATGGCTCGTCCTGCTGGCGAGTTAGTGTCGTATCCACGTTGCAGTTTCGCTTCCCGGCAAACCCGCTCGACCACATTCCACGCGGCTGCCTCATCATGAACGGACTCGAGGTCGTATTGCCAGGCGGCCAGAGCGTCCAGCAAGCGACGCATCTCGGGCTCAAAGGGGACCAGTTTCTGAATCCGATCCCAACCGCGATGGCGATACGATGCCATGCACCGCAACCATTCAGGATCAACCTGGTAGTCCGCCAGTCGAGCCCGTTCGAGGAGCAAGTCGATCTGCTTTTCCCAGGCAGCAAACGTCACAATCAGGAGTAAGTGGTAAGGCTCGACACGGTCGCTTCGTCGGTGACCACCTTCTCCATTTCCTGCCCCGCGAAATCCACCAGACGCCAACAGGCCCTCCTGGCCATTGAGTTTGACCGTGGCACAATGGGATTTGCGATGCGGAAATCGAACCCAATCGTGGTAAAGCCTGAAAGTCTCACGGCCAGGATTCTCGCGATACCGTTCAGCGTCACGTCGCTTCAGATACTCAGCCTGTCCCTGTCGCGGCGGCTCTGGGGGAATCCTGGCAGCAAGCTCTTCGACAGTGGTAACGATGGGTGTTTTTCCGAGATCAACGCCGTTCAACCAGACGTCGACGCCGTCAATGTGTCCCAGAGTCCGAATCACTGCCGGAATCGGAGCCACAACCAGGGTGTCTGTGCTTGTCCGTACAACTGATCGGCTACGTTTGTGCTGCTCGGAACTTAGCACCCGGCTCATCAAATCTTGTCGATCCTTCAAATCCTCCAGTGAGTGCGAAGTTCCAAACCATGCCCACACCAGCGTCACCAGTGCCAGACGGCCGTGTTTCCGCAGCACCAGAATCATTGCCACACTGATCGAGATCAGACCCCAGACGAGGTATGACACATAGGCTTCCGGGATCGCTGCAATTGTCGGCCCATGGCCCCATCTCGTCAGTTCGTCCGTTGCAGCCAGTTGGTCTGTCAGCATGATGCCTCCAGCGCAGGCCAGCACCAGGGCTTCTGTTCTAACAACCACACGAGGCGGTCGGGGCGACTGCATGGCGGAAGATTCGCTGCGACGACGAACCTTTCGCCATATCCACGGCCCCGTCAGGAACGCCATCGTTGCCAGCAACAGCCAGTACCTGTCGCTCATGTTCGTACCTCGATGTCGTCGTATAATCGAGCGCCGGCAACAAACAGGACCAGCGAAGCCAGGCACAACAAAGCCAGCATGGTGAGGCCATAGCGATCCGGTGTTGGAAAAACGTGCCTCGAAGTCAGTACGAGCTTCAGCAGGATCAGAATCCCACTCGTGACGACGATCCCCGAGACACCTCCACGGCACGGCAACGCGGCACGGATCCACGCGTACCTCAACGACGGAATCAGGACGACGTACAACAGCAGCACCATTGTTGGAAAATCAGATTCCAGCGGACCCGCCCACGGAAACCACGGATTTCTCCACTGGTCAAGCAGCCAACTGCGGAACCCTGTCCAGACTCCTGCCGCGAGGGGCAACCAAACCAACATCACAGAGATAAAGGGGTCCATCTGGGTTTGTCGTGGGTTTGCGCTGGTATTGGTAGGATTCCGGGTTTCTCAGAGGAGGCCTCCGCGAATGCAGGATCGTGATCTTTATCAGCAGCTTCTTTGTCTGGACTCACCGTGGAC
>JBLFXD010000030.1:0-2500 GCA_047611045.1 Planctomycetaceae bacterium
GCTGACTGACGCTCAGAGCCTGTTTGTGACCGGTTTCTGTCGTCGCCTTTCCGTCCATCCGCGACTGATAACTGATTCCCCTCGCTGCGTCTGGCCCAGATTACAATCTCAAGATAGGACGGCTACTCGCAGATCAGAAACAACACGTTCGACTTCTGGTCTGCGGCATGAGTCACCGACAAACACAGAGCAACGCCAAACAGAACTGCAAACGTGATGAGGCAATTTCTCAAACCGGACATAACCTGGACCTCCGAATCGATCTGATGATAACTCCCGGACAAACGTGCCAGCCTTACGAAACCGGCCCGTCAAGACTGCGTCGGCGACTCATCGACAGAGCCCCAACCGTCCCTTGTTTTGCAAATCACAAAGTTGGTGGCTTCCAGGCAGGAATCCCCCGTGCGGATTTCGACTGCTTCTCGAATAGCACGTGAAACGGCCGCGTCGGAGACATCGGTGCCGACTCGTTGTCCATCATCGGAACCGTCTTCTTCCACCAGGCGTCGTAGGCTTCTCGCATTTCTTTGACGACGCCGGGATGATCTTCGATGATGTTTGTCGCCTGTCCGGGATCCTTCTGCATGTCATACAGAGCGTTGTTTTCGACGAACCGGAATCGCTGATTACGAACGGCGAATCCCTTCCATTGGCTGTCGTTCGGATCCTGCCCGGTCTTCCAACGACCTTTGTGAGTGAACAGGTAACGGTCCGCCCATTTGCCTTTCTGCTGCTCGATCAATGGCAGCAAGCTTCGACCTTCGACCTGCTCTTCGGGAATTTTGGCCCCGGCAAAACCCGCCAGCGTCGGCAGGATATCCAGATGAGCGGCAACTTGATCAACGTCCCGATTCGCAGTGATCTTCCCGTCCCAGCGCACGAAGAACGGCACTCGCACACCGCCTTCATCGGTACTGCCCTTCTGACCTTTCATGCCGGCGTTGTAACCGAGCATTTTATTGCCATCAGCGGTCTTTCCGAGCACCTTGCCCGGTCGACCGGAACCGCCGCCCGTCATCCCGTTGTCCGACATGAAAATGACGACCGTGTTTTCAAACATCTTCCACTTTTCGAGATTCGTCAGCAGTCGACCGACGTTCTCATCGATGTTTTCAATCATGCCGTAGAAGCCGGCCTGTTTCTCATCGAATCCTCGATCGGTAAACCGCTTGCGATTCTTCGGCGGCGCGATGAATGGACCATGCGGAGCGTTCGTCGTGATGTAAGCAAAGAATGGTTGATCACCGTCCTTCTTCTCCTTGATCCAGCCCATCGCCGCCGTGAAGAACAGGTCCGTACAAAAACCTTCCGTCTTCACGAACGAACCGTTATGTCGAATGGCTGGGTCGAAGTACTTGTTGCCAGGGGCGTCTGCACAACTGCAGGCGTAAGCCTGGCCAATCCCGCCCGCTCCGTGGATGAACGCCTCGTCGAATCCGCGGTTGTGAGGCTGGCGATCCTCTTCGTCGCCAAGATGCCACTTTCCAAAAATGCCGCTCGTATAACCAGCAGTCTTCAGAACCTGAGGAAGCGTCGTCGCGTTCAGGGTCAGCCGCTCTCGTTCGAGGATCGTGTGCGTCACACCATTCCTCATCGGGTGCCGACCCGTCATCAACGCAGCACGAGTCGGTGAACATGTCGGAGCCACCAAAAATCGAGCGAACCGCGTACTCGTGTCGTAAAGGTGGTCGAGGTTCGGCGTCTGAATCCACGGATGCCCATGCCGACCCACCGGTCCGTATCCCTGATCGTCTGTGATGACCAGAATGATGTTTGGCTTTGAACCTTCGAGCGAATCCGCAGCAACGACTGCCGAGTCCCGCAAAGAGCCGCTCAAGGATAGGATGGTGAGAAGAATCAACGAGCTTAGAACGGTCATAAAATCGGTCCGGGATTAAAGGAGTTTGAGTTTCCACGTTCCGTCAAAACGGCACAATCTGCGGAGCGGACCATTCAACAGGATCACGAGTAGGAAAACCACGCTGCGGTGAGTTTGACAGCTGGTTAAGCAACTGGACTGGTCACACCGAAGGCGGATCGGGCTGTTGCCAGGCACTCATCCCACCATCCACCAGAACCATCTGCCCGTGAATATGCGCTGCCAGATCGCTGACGAGAAAAGCAGCCATCGGGCCGCAAACTTCCGGGCCCGGCACCTGCTGGTTCGGAGTATGAAGTTTCATCCACTCCGTAACGCCCGACTCGTCGAGTGCGGACGCCGTCAGCGGAGTTCGAACAAGCCCCGGCGCCATTCCATTAACACGGATCCCGCGCGGAGCCAACGACACGCAAAGCGTCCGCACCATCGCCTCGACCGCGCCCTTCGACGTGTCGTACGCAGCGTGAGTCTGCTCCGCGAGTCGACCATTGATCGACCCGGTCAACAGAACTCGCCCATCGATCCCCTGCTCCACCCAGCGCTGGGCGAACTTCTGGATCAGGAAGAAATGCGAGAACACGTTGAGCCGCATGGTGCGTTCGAACGTCGCGAAGTCGATCG
>JBLFXD010000030.1:5000-18064 GCA_047611045.1 Planctomycetaceae bacterium
CACAGATCACACTTCCGAAGAAGTACTCACCACAAAAAGACCGTTTCTCAGGGTCTCCAACCAGGTTGTCAAAGAACAGCGACAGCGTCTGCAATGTCATTGCAGGTCTGACGCGGGCGGGATTCTGCCGAGGTCACATCAGGGTGTCAAGCTACCGAAACAGGAAACTGACACGATTCTGAATTTGCTCGGAAACGCCCGATACTTCCCAACTGTGAAGCAAAAAAAACAATCGTTGGGGAACCTCAGTGTTCGGCGTTCCCGCCATCCCAACTTGAACGATTCTGTCCACGAATCAGACGGCGGCACTGGCCAAGCAATGACTCACGGCTATTTGCCGGACTTTGGCGCTGCAGATCCTCGACGCTGTTGCGAAAGCCTCTTGATGTAGTCTTCGTAGGCTTTGCGGTGCGATCGCGGCGCGGGCAGACGACGTTCGGAGAAATTGTTAGTCGACTTCTGGTTGCTGAAGTCTCCTGCCTGTTCTCGCCCCGAAGATTCCAGATCGACATTACGAAGAACTTCTTCGAACTGCCGACGGCGGGCTTCCGCCCCCGGATCGTCAGGTTTCGGTTGAGCCAACTGACGTTCGAGACGCTCTGCAAAACGCTGCATATCTTTCTCGGTCCAGCCGAGTTTCTTCAGCAGTTCCGGATCAACGTCTCCGCGATCAAGCTCCTCTTTGAGACGCTTCAGCACCATGTTCGAAGCCTTCAGTTTGTCATCAAGGTTCGCCTTGTCCGCATCCTTCAGATTCGGATCGGACGGAGTTGCGCCAGAGCCGGGCCGTTGTACCGCATCGTCGAGGTTCGCATCATCATCGGGACTCGCCACAGCTTCTCCACCATGGTCCGAACTTCCGCTCGGCGTCGAGCCTGTACTTTGTCCTGGATTGCCGCCCAGCTTCTTGCTCTGTCCAGATCCCGGCGCGCCTTTGCTCGGCTCACCGCCATCTGAATTCCCTTCACCCGGTTTTCCCGCTTTGCCGGCTGCATCTCCACTATCCTGTTTCCCGCTCTTCGCGTCGCCTGATTTCTTATCTCCGCCTGATTCCGAATTGTCCTTACCGGATTCCGATCCAGTTTCCTTGCCCGGTGCTTTACCAGGCTTACCATCGTCCGTGCCCTTGGGATCGCTTCCCTGACCTGACCCCGACTTATCGGTTGACGGCTGACCTGGCTTGTCACTCGAGGAACCATCCCCCGGCTTCCCACCGTCCTTGGAAGAAGGTTTGGATGTCCCGCTGCCAGCTGGCTTGTCGTTCGACTCTCCACCGGCGCCGCTCGTCGATCCGTTCTTCGACGGTGACTTTCCGTCGGCCCCATTCTCAGAAGGAGACGACTTGCCTGAGTCGCCATCCTGGCTCGGTGAATTACTGCCTTCAGATTTCCCCGGCTGAGCATCCTTGTTTGGGTCACCGGGATCAGACTTGCTTGGGTCACCAGGCTCAGACTTACTCGCGTCACCGGGATCAGAAGACTTGCTGCCGTCTCCGTTGTCTTTCTTCTCACTAGCTTCGCTCGGCTTATCAGCACCTGAAGGATCGTCTGACGGTTCACTGCTCGGCGAGGCCTTCGGATCGTCACCGTCGCCTGAACCTTCACTGGACTTTGGCTTTTCCGAATCCGGCATCCCCGAAGCATCGCTCGGCTTGTCTGCCGACGGATCGTCCTGAGGCTTACCCGTTTTCGACGGGTCATCGCCGTCGCTGCCCTTGTTCGAGTCGCTGGACGACTCAGGATCCTCGCTACCTTTCGGAGGCTTCTTGCCTTCTTCACCCGGCATGCCATCTTTGGACGAGTTCACGTCCGACTTATCTGGAGCCGAACCGTCCTTAGGCTTTCCAACCTCGTTCTCGTCTTTCGTGTCGTTTCCTTTCGACGATGGCGAATCTGGTTCAGAATCCTTCTCTCCAGGCTCAGTATCAGGAGAATCCGACTTCTCACCCTCCGGGCGATCTTTCGGAGACTTATTCGAATCACCGTCGTTTTCCTTGCCTGTGTCTTTCTTTCCGCCGTCCTTAGAACCATCGGGTTTTGAATCGCGATTCTGCTTGAGTAGCTCTCTCAGAATCTCGTCGTCCTGCGAGCCGTCGTTGCTGACAGGCTTCTGCGCCCCCGACTCGCCCTTCTTACCGTCCGGCTTTGATTCAGTACCGGGACGCTTCGAGTCGGCTCCTTCTTCCCCTGCGCCGGTCTTGTCACCCTTCGACTTTACAGTCTCGTCACCACTTTGCTTGCCGTCGTCGCCGTCCGAGTTGGAATCTGAATCATCTCCGCCTTTGCCTTCGTCTTTCGACTCTTCACCCTCTGAGTTCTTCTCATCAGACGAATTCTCTTCCGGCTCTGAATCGTCGTTCTTCGACCGTTGATCGTTGGCCGCTGCGGGCTCGTCCTGTGTTGCATCAGGTTCGCGATCCGGCATGCCGGAATCCGAATCAGCAATCGACTGGTCGTCGTTGCCTGATCGCTGATCAAGTTCGTCCAACTTTTCTTCAGCACGTTGCTTGTCGCGTTCGAGCTGTTCCTCGGCCTCTTCTTCGGAAACCGGGGCCTGAATCAGGAACTTCAATTTGGGCGTCGAACTGCGATTTTCATCAAGCAATGTGCGAGACGATGTTTCAACTCGCCGATTGTCGTGAGCTTCCACCCACCAGGTAATCACATCACCGGGCTTCGCATTGAGATCCGCAATTTCCAACTCGTGCAGAATTCGCTGCTCAACATCGTCACCCTGGTAGATCGCTCGATCAATCAGCCCTCGGGCTCCGTTCTTCATCCGAAGCACGACGCGGCTGAGTCGAAAGTCCGGATCGCTGGCGTGAATCAGCAGCGGGACAACGGCGTTCACAGCAACTTCACGGTCTCCGCCCGGTTGAAGCGTCGACACATCCGGCTTCTGGTCAGCTTGAATCTGAATCGAGTGAACGGCCGGCGTCGGGTCAGTAGCTCCGTCTTTGGTCCGACACTGAACGCGGTAAAACTTCGGATACGTGCCGTCGTCTCGAATAATCGGCTGCCATAATGCAGACAGACTCGTCCCGTCACTGCCGACTTCCATCCGAATTTCTTCGCACCGCGCGGGGAACTCGGCTTCGTCAGAAAACTGCAGCTTCGCCGAATCGACGACCATGTTCGCCGTCGCCGTGATCTCGGTCTTTGTGCCTTCCCACGTGTCGATGTTCGATCCGACGGCGCGGTCAGGCGGCAGTTCCATGTAGTCAGGAAACGAGTAACGCACCTCGTTCACCGTAGCCGACGGCGGTTGAACAACCGTCACGTGGTAAGTTTGCGTCGACGCGTCGCCGGCGGCGATTCGGTACGTGAGCCCCTGCAGCAGCCCTTCGCCTCGATCGCCTTTCAGAATGCATTGAAAGCGTTTCAGCCCGGCTTCGACTTCCCGCATCGGCACGGCTTCTTCGACAAACTGCTGATCGGCAGTCGTAAAGAACAGCGTAACTTCTTCCGGCACCTCGCCCGAAAGATCGGTTGTGACTGTCAGAAATTCGCGAGCCAGAACCTGAGTGTCACCCGGGTCGACGCTCCGGAATGCCGTCTGAGTCGAAACAGAAACCTCGGAACTCGGCGCGAAGATCCGGACGATCGACGGCCAGACTTTCTTCGGCGACACGACTGAGTAAACACTGAAGAGAACGACCGCCGCCAGAAGCGCATACGAAAGGCGGAGCAGCGTGCTGCGGTCAATCGCGTCGTCGACTTCGACATGTGAAAGCGTCACTGCCGCTCGCTTTTCCATCGAGCCGATGATTGCCGGAGCGACCTCGCGCTGCGAAGAGCGAAGATCGACATAGTTCAGCAAAGTGCTCTTCAGCTCGGGCGATGCCTCTTCCAGAGCCTTCGCCGCGTACAGCGAATTCACACGCCGAAAACACGGCCAGACAACCTTCCAGCCAATCCACGCCAGAGTCCCGACCAGCAATCCGACCAGCAGGACAGCTCGCATTGCGTTGCCGAAGCCGCCGGTCACCACCCAGTGATCCAGGACGACAAACACGAGCAGATAGCTGATGACAAACACCGCCGCACCACAAACCGCGGTGAAGATGTCGGTCGAGCGAATGCCGGTCTGCGTCTTCTGGAGCTGGAACGAGATGTACTCGTCAAACTCCGCGTACGCTTTTTTCTTTTTAGCCTTGCGGCGATCGAGCGTCGTGGACATGCATCATCCTGCCCGTTGAGTGATTCCATCGAGCGAGTCCGATCACCCGATGACGAATTCAATTCAAACCGTCGATTATGTTACTCTTGATCGGCGGCTGACACGAGCAGTTTGTGTCGATCAGGCAGGGCAGTCAAAGACTGACGCGTCGCAGGGGGAAGATGTCGACGGTAACGCCTTCGCAAAACAGGACGTGGTCCGGTTGTCCGGAAACCGGAACTTCTGCCGCCGATGCTAACGTCTGGCGGCATGACACGACCTCTGCCGACCGTAGCGGATAGGGCGAGTGATGCACCCTGCCCCGCAGTAGTCGACCACGATGATCGGCCGCGTAAAGAATGTACCGCTCGGCCAGAAAGTGCTCGAGCGTCCCCGCTTCAACACTGACGCCCGGCTCCGAATTCAATGCCTCGCCAACCCTCGCCGAGATATCAACTTCCGCCCGTCGAGAAGATCGACGATCAATCCGCCGGCTCGAATACCGCACCTCGTCGCCTTCACGACGCAAGTCCATCTCCGCGTGAAAATAGTTGAGGTGCCACTTCCACCGAGCCACCTCAACGATCGCTCGGCAGGCCGCGTCCAGACTGATGAACCAGACGCCGGGATCGCCGCCTCGAAAATGGACGTAGGTCCGAAGATTCGTTTCGTGAAACTCCGAAACGTACGGCATCGAAGGAAACCAAGCCGGCCGAACCCCCGACATATGAAACGGCACCAGCCCCAGCCACGCCTCGCCATCAAACGTGTCGATCTCCAGTTCGCGAGGAATCAGCGGCCGCAACAACTCAACCGGCACCCGCCAGTGAGCGAACAACAAATCCGACCAACACTGATATCCCGCCAGCCGTTCTTCCGGTCGACAACACGGGGCAAGCCTGTCGATGTCCACGCTCGCGTTCATGGAAGAACCCGTTTCACCGCAAAACTCATTGCCGGAATCAGCAACCAGAATGCTCATGACATGTCCCCTTGCTTTGTAGTCAACAAGCAAACCGCCAACCGATTCCAGTCTTAACACTCAGTCTCGCAGAAACACGCTCCGGACCGTTGCTCGCCCGTCCGGCTCTTCCGCCAGGGCAGAATTGCTGAATCGCTCCTAGCCGCCGATCGTCCAGGGCTTTCGGTAGTGGTGCGTCTGGAGTTGGTTGTTGGCCTCTTCGTCGTCGATGACGGTTTCAATTTCAGGATCCCATTGCAAAGCGCGACCGACGGCGTTCGAAACGTAGCCGAGGTGGCCGGGGGTGATTGATCGGTGTCCGGTTTCGGCGGGAGCGATGCAGGGTTTTCGAGACTTCACGCAGTCCAGGAAATTGCGAGCGTGGTTCTCCGAGTGGTAAACATCGTCGACGACTACTTGAAAATCGATGGCGGCCCAGCGTTTGTCGGAGGCGGTCAGTCGGCCTCGCTTGACGTGTACCCAGCCGTCTTCGCCGACGAACTTTGTGCCGAGCAGATTTTGGCTGGAGATTGAGGTCTGGACGCCGCCGGCGTACTCGCACCGGATCTCGTACTGATGCGGAGTGTCGTAGACGTCGGTGTCGGGAAACGTCCAACCGACGGCTTCGACTTTCGTCGGGCCTGACTTGTCGGCACCGATCGCCCAATGGGCTATATCGTTGTGGTGGCCGATCCAGTCCATGAGCACGCCGCCGCCGAACGCACGGTGGCCTCTCCACCAGCGATGATGCCGGGCTCGCATGTACGGCAGTTGTGGAGCCGGTCCGCACCACTGATCGTAGTCAAGGTGGTCGGGCGGAGCCATGACCTTCGAATCGCCCTGCGGCTTGTCGTAGCCGGGAGGAAGGCCGACTTCGATCCGTTCAATCTTGCCGAGGATGCCGCTTCGTACCAGCTGAACCGCGCGGCGGAATTCCTGGCTGGATCGTTGCTGGCTGCCGGTCTGAAAGACCGCCTTTTGTTTTGCGACTTCGCGATAGACGAGTTGCCCTTCATGAAACGTGTGGGTGACTGGCTTTTCGCAGTAGACGTCTTTGCCGTTTCGCAGAGCTTCCAATGCGCAGAGTGCGTGCCAGTGATCGGGTGTTGCAACGACGACGGCGTCGATGTCGTCACGCTGGCAGATCTCGCGCAAGTCGCCGGTCACTTTGACTCCGCCGCTCGTCGATTTGTAGTGTGCGTCGATCTTTTTCCTGGCGGGCTCTCGACCAAAGGCGGGGCCTTTCCCCCACGGTCGGTCTCGATGATGGAATGAATCGACGTCGCACACCGCGACAATTTCCGCGTCGGGCTGTTTGAGGAATTCGTCGATCAGATGGAAGCCTCGCGATCCCACTCCAACGATGCCGATTGTGATGCGCTCGCTCGGCGACTTTCTGGCTGAGGCAGCGAATACCGTGTCGGGAATGAAGAGTGGTGCGCTGAGTACTCCGAGACACGCTCGCCGGGTCAGTCTGTTTGTTCGGTCAGCAGCGGAACCTGTCATCGTCCGGTTTCCCGTTTCAAAACAGTGGTTGAGTGACTGTTCGTGTCACGAATTCTCCATCGGAAGCACGATACATTACTGACGTAAGAATGGGCACCGGATCGGGGTAAAGGGTGGATCGAATCCGGCTTCCCGGTCATCATTAGCTGAACAGTGCCACTTAGGGGTTATTCACCTCTCCCTCTGGGAGAGGTCGCGGTCTCAGCCGTGGGTGAGGGCCGTCCATTTTCACCAGCTCTGACATAATTTCCGACAAAACCTACAAACAACCCTCTCCCGGCCCTGAGAGGCCGACCTCTCCCAGAGGGAGAGGTGAAGCCAGGTGGCGCTGTCCAATTAGAAGCCTCATGATTCCTCCCGCCTGAAGACAATCCAGGACTTCGAGAATGATTATTCACTCCGCCAATCGTCGCTCCTTTCTGAAGGCTGCGGGCGTTTGTCTGGCGCTGCCGACGCTTGAGTCGATGCGGCGGGTCTCCCGAGCTGACAGTCGGGAAGCGACGCCGCAGAGGATGGTGTGCGTCGGCAACGAATTCGGCATGCACCCCGGTTCGTTCTGGCCGAAGCAAACTGGGACTGATTATGAATTCACTCCTTTGTTAAAGCCGCTGGCTCCGCACAAGGACGAGTTCACTCTGTTCTCGCATCTTGATCACGGCCTCAAGGGCGGACACTTCGCGATTCACGGATTCCTGACCGGAGTGAAAGCGGCCGAAGCTCGCGGACTTCCTGGCGGGGGGATGAGCGTGGATCAACGGGCTGCTGAGTTCGTCGGTTCCCGAACGCGGTTTCCGTCACTGACGATCGGATCGGACTACGGGCTGCACGGCGGCTGTCAGATGAGTTGGACTCGGACGGGGACGCGCATTCCGCCAATTCCTGGTCCGCGAGAATTGTTCCGTCAGCTCTTTGTGGAAGACAGCGCGGCCGGAAAAAAACAGGCAGAAGATCGCATCCTGCTGCAGGGGTCGATCCTGGACGCGGTGTTGGGTGATGCCAACTCGCTGAGAAGAAAACTCAATAAGAACGATGGTCAGAAGTTGGACGAGTATTTTTCGTCCGTGCGGGATGTTGAAACGAAACTCGCCCTCGACCAGCAGTGGCTGAGTATTCCGAAACCGAAAGCTCCGATTGACCAGCCGAAGAACAAAGGCCTGACGCTCGATCTGCCCGCGATTTACGACCTGATCGCGTTGGCGCTGCAGACGGATTCGACGCGGGTGGCGACGTTGGAGATTGCTGGTGGGTTCGTCGCGTCGGCTTTGGGTATCAAGAAGGGCTACCACGGGCTGTCTCATCATGGGAAGGTTAAGGACAGCATCGAGCTGCTGGTTCAGATCGAGCTTTATCAGATGGAGCAGTTCGCTCGATTTATTAAGAAGCTGCGGTCAATCCGCGAGCCGAATTCCGACGGCACGCTGCTTGACAACACGACGGTGCTGATGGGCAGCGGAATGGGAGACGCCAACTCGCACACCAATAACGACCTGCCGATCATTCTGGCGGGTGGCGGTTTCAAGCACGGCGAGCACAAGGAATACCCAAAGGTTAGCAATCGTCGAGTGCCACTCTGCAATCTGTTTGTGTCGATGCTTCAGAGGTTCGGTGTCGAGACAGATCAATTCAGCCAGGGAACGACAACGCTGACCGGCTTGGAGCTGGCCTGAAATGTCGACGCCGTCAAAGTTAAACCTCGCCGTCGCGTTCGTCGTCCTGCTTCTGATTTTTACGCCGGAGCGACGTATAGTTGCCGACGATTCGGCGCCGTCGTTTGAAACTGCCGTGAGACCGTTTCTGGGCGAGTACTGCGCGAAATGCCACGGGCAGAAACTGCAGAAGGGCGATCGCCGATTCGACGGGTTGAACGGCAGAATCGTTGATGACAACTCACTGGTCGATCTGCAGGACATCCTCGATCAACTGAATCTGTCAGAGATGCCGCCGGAAGATGCCCCTCAGCCTGCCGTTGCCGAACGACGCGGCGCGATCAAGTGGTTGACGGAAACGATCCAAAATCATCACAGCACGCGCGAAGCCAGTCATCAGGCTGGAGTGCTTCGACGTCTCAACTCACGCGAGTATCGGAACACGGTTCGGGACCTGCTGCATCTCAATATGACGATGTTTGACCCCACCGCGACGTTCCCGCGCGATCAGACGACCGAGCATCTTGACACCGTCGGCGACACACTCGTCACCTCCGGAGCGTTGCTTCAGCAATATCTCAACGCCGCCGAAAAAGTTGTTCAGAAAGCTGTCTTGCCATTAGAAAAACCAGAAGTCCAGAAGTGGGTATTTCGAGACGGCTTTCACCAACAGCCCGAGATCGATCAGGTCCACAGGAAGTCCAACGGCTTCAAGCACATGACACTTTACGACGTGGTCGGTGCGGACAAGCCGGAAGGAGCCTACGGACCGATTCATGCATTCGCCGAAGGTGTTCCACACGATGGCTACTACGAAATTAAACTCAAGGCCGAAGCCCTGAATCGGCAGCACGATTACCCGGTTGAGTTTTTGGGGACCAATCCTGACGAGCCCTTTCGGCTCGGAATTGTCGCCGGGAATAAGGACGCCGGGACGCTGCACCTGACTCAGCCGATCGAGCCGCTGCTGGCGGAAGTGGAACTCGCCGACGAGCAACGCTGGTACACAGTGCGAGTCTGGCTGGACGCTGGCTTCACTCCGCGATTCACGTTTCGCAACGGGCTGATGGACGTTCGCAGTCTCTGGGGAAAACTTGCCCGAGAATTCGGCGACCGGTTTCCAAAGCGGAAAACGAAAGGCATCGTCGACAATCGGATCAACGGAATCACTCACGGAAACCTGCCGCAGATTCGGGTCCATGAGATTGAGATTGAAGGCCCGTTCTACGACGAATGGCCGACCGCCGGACAGCGAGCGGTCCTGGGCGATGGTTTCGAGAAGCTCGCTCAGTCGGGGACACTCTCCGATGCTCAGTGGCGAGACCAACTGGCAGGCTTCGCAACCAGCGCGTATCGCCGACCAGTTAGCAGTGAAGAAGTGGATCGTGCATGGCAGATCGTGGAATCTCGACGGGCGGCTGACCGATCACCAGTTGAAGCGTTTTGCGATGGGGTGACAGCCATTCTTTGTTCGCCCGGTTTTCTCTACCTGGAAGCCGCAAACGAGAAGGACGGATTGTCTCCGCACGGATTGGCGACTCGTCTGTCGTATTTTCTCTGGTCGTCAATACCCGATCAGGAACTCAGAGGGCTGGCCGCAAGTGGCAAACTTCGCCAGCCAGAAGTGCTGACCGCGCAGGTCGATCGAATGCTCAACGACGAGCGAGCGGACGCGTTTATCGAAGGGTTTCTCAACAGCTGGCTCACGCTCCGTGACCTGGGAGCGACACCGCCGGACAGAACCGCGTTTCGATCGTTCTACCACTACGACTTGGATTCGGCGATGCGGCAGGAGACTCGTTTGTTCGTGCGCGAGCTGCTTGACCAGAACCTGAGCGTCAACAACTTCCTGGATTCAGACTTCACATTCCTCAACAAGCGACTGGCCGAGCACTACGGAATCGACGCAACTTTGACTGGGAACAAGTTTCAGAAAGTTTCGCTGACCGATCGCCGTCGCGGCGGACTTCTCGGGCAGGCCAGCATTCTGACGGTCACGGCAAACGGCATCGACACTTCGCCCGTTGTTCGCGGCGTCTGGCTGCTGGAGAACATTCTGGGCACACCGCCGTCGCCGCCCCCACCGGATGTTGAACCGATCGATCCGGACGTTCGAGGGGCGGCAACGATTCGAGATCAGCTCGAAAAGCACCGCAGCGTCGCGAGCTGCAACGACTGCCATCGCAAGATCGACCCGCCGGGATTCGCACTGGAAAACTTCAACCCGATCGGCGGATGGCGGACAAGCTACGGTCGCGGCAAGCCGATCGATTCTTCAGGACAGCTATCAACCGGGCAGGAGTTTAAGGATGTGGCCGATTTCAAGAAGCTGCTGCTGGCTCGGAAGGATCAGTTTGCAAGAGCTCTGACATCGAAACTGCTGGCCTACTCGTTGGGACGGCACGTTGGATTGTCGGACCGGCCAAACGTTGACCGGATTGTCGTCAGCTTGAACGAGCGAGGAGGCGGCTTTCGGGACCTGATCAAACTGGTTGTTACGAGTGAACCATTTCTTGCTCCGTAGGCCCGCAGGTGCATTCAATGATGCCGGGCAGGTCAGGCTCTGCCTGATCTACCCTAAATGGAACGAACTGTGAAGCAGATCGAATACATCGACTCTCACACGGGCGGCGAGCCGACTCGGGTTATTCACTCCGCAGTTCCAGACCTCGGGACTGGTTCGATGGCCGAACGCCTTGAGATCCTGAAGGCCGATCATGACTGGCTGCGGCGGGCTCTGATTCTGGAGCCTCGCGGCTACGACTGGTTGGTTGGTGCCGTTCTGCAGGAACCTTGTGACGCGACCTGCGCGGCGGGCGTGATATTTTTTAACAACGCTGGTTATCTCGGGATGTGCGGTCACGGGTTGATCGGAGTTGTTGAGACGCTGGCGTTCCTCGACCGAATCAGTGCGGGTGAGCATCGCTTCGAGACTTCAGTCGGAACTGTGTCGGCGGTCCTGCATGAGGACGGAACCGTTTCGATCAACAACGTGGCCAGCTATCGATACCGGCAGCAGGTTTCGTTTGATGTTCCGGACGAAGGAACCGTCACCGGTGACATTGCCTGGGGTGGCAACTGGTTCTTCCTTGTCGCAGATGAAGAAGTCGATCCTGCAAACATCGACGCGCTGCTGACTCGTTCTCGCAGAATCATGGCGGCGTTGAACGATCAGCAGATCACTGGTAGCGACGGCGGTCGGATTGATCATGTCGAGCTGTTCGGGAAACCGAGCAATCCCGAAAAAGCAGACTCGCGGAGTTTCGTGCTCTGTCCCGGCGGCGAGTACGACCGGTCGCCATGCGGAACCGGCACCAGCGCCAAACTCGCGTGCCTGGCCGCCGACGGCAAGCTGGCTCCGGGCGATGTCTGGCGGCAGGAATCGATTGTCGGCAGCGTCTTTGAAGGCTGCTATCAGAACGCTGCGAACGGAATCGTGCCGACAATTCGAGGCTGCGCTTACGTGACCGCGCGCACAAGTTGCGTCATCGTTGACGACGATCCGTTTCGGTTCGGCTTAGAATGACGCAACTCGACTGAGCGAGATTCTTTCATTCGATGATTCGCGGATTTAGTTAGACAAATTCAAGCCCGGTCACGCTCAGTATGAAAGTGACACTTTCACGGACGCAGAAAGCGGGGCCATGTCGAGACCGACCGTCAATCCAGCAAACCCCTCGAAAATTACTGCGGTGATGGGAGTCGTCGTGGGTGCGTGGTTGGTCGCCGTCGTCTCTTCCGTTGGATTGGCTGACAAGCCAGTCTTGAGTGAGCCGATCGAGTTTGAAACGGCGCCGTCAGCATTGCTCCGAGATTCGGTCGACGTGCTGAGTGTCGCCGTCGGGGCAAACGGGAAGTATCTCTTTGCAGCGTTCTACGACGGGTCGGTGATGACTCTTGACCGGGAGTCACGAAAACCGATCCGACTGGTAAGCTGTCACGACGGGCCAGTAAGTGATCTGGCGGTTGCGAATTCCGGCGAGCTGCTTGTTACGGCAGGTTTCGACGGGCTGGTCAAGGCGTGGCGGTTGCCGGACTTTGAGCCCGCAGGAGTGATGTCGGGGCATACAAATCGAGTGACCGCAGTGGGGCTGTCGCCCGACGGTCGCACGATCGCTTCCAGCGGCTACGACAAAAGCATTCGTCTCTGGGATGTCGAAACCGGCGTCGAACGAGGTGTGCTGACTGGCCACAACGGGACAGTTCGCGATGTCGCCTTTTCGGCAGACGGATTGACGCTGGCCTCGGCGGGCGACGACGGCATCGTCCGACTTTGGAATGTCGAAATCATGACCGAAACCGGAACCCGAAGCGGGCACACGGGACGAGTTCGTTCTGTCGTTTTCTCGCCTGATGGGAAGACGCTCGCGGGGGGCGGTGAGGACGGGGCCATTCTGTTGTGGAACGTTGCTGACGCGGAAGCGCCCCCCGGAACACTGAGTCACGAAACGATGATCTGGAATGTCGCATTTTCACCCGGCGGATCACTGCTGGCCGCGGGGGACTCGGCCGGAACGATTCACCTTTGGGATGTCGAGTCCGAACGCCAGACCGCGAGTCTCGAAGGACACGAGGATTCGGTCACTTCACTTAGTTTTGCTGCGGACTCGCAGACGTTGTTCAGCGGAAGTCATGACGGAACGATCAACGCCTGGAGCGCGAAGCAGCCTCCGCATCCGTCTCTCGCAACGATCGACGTCGAAGCGGGCAAGGTTTGGGCGACGGCAGTTTCTTCAGAGAGTTCACGGATCGCAATCGGTGGACGTGGCGGGTTCGTGCGGATTCTCGACCTG
>JBLFXD010000031.1:0-17748 GCA_047611045.1 Planctomycetaceae bacterium
CGTCACTCGGCCTGAGACAATCACGTGGTCGCAGTTACACGCCTCTTTGTCAAAATGCACCGGGATACCCTGCGGAGTTTCGTCGACGACGACCGTCTCCATGCTCGCCCGAATCTCGGCACCGGTGAACTCTTCGGTGATGCCGTACCCTTCGATAATGTCGCGCTGCCCTGCGGCCGTACCGCCGCCGTGACTGCCCATCGCCGGGATGATCACCGGCGTTGCGTCGAGCGATTTCACGTGATCACAGATCGCTTTCGTGATGACGGCGATGTTGGCGATTCCGCGACTGCCGGCCGTAATGGCGACCGTCTGCCCGGCCTGCACCTTTGAGCCGAGATTCAACGCGGCGAGCTGTTGCTCAACTTCAGCCGGGATGTCTTCAACTTTTGGAGCGTGAAACTTCTGCCGGACTCTGATCATTCGCGGAAACGCCATCTGATTTCTCCTAATGGTGGGGAGAAGGAGTTTAGTGCATCGTCAGACGAAACTCACTCGCTGGCGCGTCGTGCTGGTATCGAAACTGCAGACCCTATTCTGGATTTGCTCTCATTTGGCCGAAGGTCACTTTTCACCGCAGCCTCACTACTCGGCGAACTCGTTCAACCACTTCGCGAGAATCGGAAACGCGAGCGTTTCCTCGTTCGTCATCAGGCCTCGGCGAATCAGAAAGCGTTTCTGAGCGGGCGTCAGCTTTGGAGTTTCGACAGCGACGATCTGCTCCATGATCGGTCGCACTTCGAACGTGGCCCCGCGAGGATGAATGCTCTCTCGGATGAACCCACCGGCCAGGTCGCAGGCTTTTTCGCTGACGGACTTCACATCGTCGAACGTTGCTTGTTTTCGTTTCTCGGCGTTCAGCTCTTCCACCAGCCAGAATCCGTACAACTGCGTGAGGTACGGCTGCCTTCCCGTGAGATCGACAATGGCCTCGGCGACTTCTCGCGGAACCGTGTCTGCGGGAAACCCTTCGGACGGCGGAATCGGCTGACGCAGCAGGTCGATGGCCGTTTCCCGTTCCAGCGGTCCGAGTCGCAATTCCTGAGCACTGATGAAAGTGTCATTCCACAGCGGCCCGAGTTCCTCGAATGTCGCGTTTCCAGCGACGAGGATCCTGACACGGCGGCGATGCTGAATCGTCGCCCGCAGCAGCCCCATCAACTGCACAAGCTGCTGCTTTGTCTCCGGCTTCTCATCCACGACCTCTTCCAGCTGCTCAGATTCCTCGAGCCATTCACAACGAGAACGAACCTCGTTGCACTAAGCACGATCGGTACCGTCAACCTCAAACAGTGACTTGATCGCGGCGACAAAAACCTGAAAGCTGCGTGAAAGGTTGCGGTCAACGTTTAACTCCGGCCCAATCGCACGTGAGCCAGCGACTTTCTGATACCGATCGCGAGTTAACTTTCGCAATTCTGACGAAGGATTCACAACTTTATCCGGATTTCTGTAACCTGCTTTCTTCTGATTCTTTGTCAGACCTTGAATATGGAGGGCTGTTTCGACGGCCGCGAGATCGCCCAGGTACCACGCCTCAAGTTCACGACACGCGATTCGGACCACAGCTTCTGAATGTCCGGCCTCTTGGCATTTCCCCAAAAGCGAGTCCTTGATGACGAGACAATCTCCGGCATCCTGGTCGCGAAGTACGACGAAGCTTGAATTTGGACGCTTCCAGCCACGAAGCCTCCGAACAAGTTCCTTGTCTAAGTGTTGCTTGCCTTCGAACACGACGTACTGCGTTTGAATGGTGTCGGGTAGAATCTGTGGTAAAAGTCCCTTGAGCATTTCACGAGCAGAGGGTTCTTCCAGTAAAAGGACGAGCGTTCTCATTGAGGATCGGCTCCGTCAAAGAAGCCTTGCTTCCAAAGATACCCCATTTGGTCACCGTCGCGCATGTAGCTGGAGACCTGTTCGTTGTCGCGCGCCCGCTGGACCTGAGTGTACCCGTCACGCTTCTCAAGCCAGAAAACTTCGTCCAACTCAGTTGCATTGAGAAAATCGGGAGAGTGAGTTGAGACAAAGACCTGCCCGCCATGACGTGAATAGGCGCGAAACTCTTCCGCCAACTCCCAGAGCAGTGTCGGGTACAACTGGTTCTCTGGTTCTTCGACGCACAAAAGCGGGTGTTGCTCCGGATCGTAAAGCAGAATCAAGTATGCCAACATCTTGATCGTACCGTCTGACACGTACCTGGCCAGAAACGGATCCTCAAAGGAACCATCCTGAAACTTAAGCAGAATTCGTCCTTCTTCTGTTTGCTTTGGCTCAACACTTGTGATCCCTGGAACTCTCCGTTTGAGCGACTCGATGATCCGGTCGAACACCTCTTTGTGATGCGTATACAGGTATTCGATCACGAGAGCGAGATTCTCTCCTTCACGTGAAAGGTGCTCTGCATAGCCAGCTTCCGGTTCCGGCCGAGCTCGACTGACGTGGAAGTCCGATATGTGCCAGTTTTCGATCAGATTCCCCAACGCCACGACGGCAGGAAACTTTTCAAATTGGGCCAGCCCCTTGATTGCTAAGAGGTCAGACGACTTCAACGTCTGCTCTTCACGTTCCAGGCTTTCGACGTCGTGGACCTCGGACAGTTCATTCGTAACTGCGACGCCCGTACCCCGGCTGAAGTCAAGAAACCGCCAAGGTTGGCCTTTGCTGCCCCGCCGATATTTCAGCACTTCGCGTTCGACAAATGGTCGGCCGTTCTCTTCGGAAATGCTGACCTGATATGTCACAAGCTGTGGACGATCAGGTGACTCCCGAAATTTTAGTTCAATCTCGATCGGACCTTCACTGTCTCGGCTACGGACTTCTGCAAGCCCACGGCTTCCGCCGAGCTTTGAAAGTGCTGTTGTAACATTCGAAATCATCGCGTCGCGAAGGAATCCAAAAACGGAAAAAAGCGTCGACTTTCCACTACCGTTGGCACCGACGATCACACAGAAACGAGGAATGTCTCGCATCTCCACGTCGCGAAATGCTCGAAAGTTCTTGAGTCTCAAATACTCGATGTTCATGGCAACCCTGAACCGTCAGTGCAGATTATATGCGACTGGAAGTGCGAGCCGGGAAGGCCTCGTTCCGACAGTCCGATTATTCTCTAGTCACGGACTCAGTTTAAACGATTCCATTCCTTGGTTGAAGGTTTTGGGCCGTTCATCGGTTTCGATTCTCGGAGTTATATCATTTTGTTGGGTATACGCCGCAGTCGCGATGATTCCCCAGTTGTTAGAGGGAGGCTTCGCCGGTGGAGTTGTCGGATGACTCGGCCGTCCTCGATTGCCGCGACGATGTCTTCCCGGTCGAACCAGACCTTCAGACCCAGTTCGGTCAGACGCTCGGCCAGGCGAGCGACTCGCGGCTTGTCGACACTGCTGTGCGACAGAAAAACGTCCCATTCAAAGGTGTCACTCACGAAACCGGCTCTGCTTGCTGACGAGGTCGTGTCCAAGTGAAGTGTTCAATGCTGGACAGACTAGCGGATCGTCAGAGCAAAAAGCAGCGTGACCGGATTCGGAAGTGGTCGCTGGCGTGGGCAAAATGTCGCTGCTTCGCTGGCGATTCCACCTGGCCTCTTTGGTCTCAGGCGATGTTTTGAATGAGTGGGTTGAATTTGCGCAACGGCAAGGCTGATGCTGCGATTCTGAGTGCGCCATCGCGTTCGCTGTTGAGTCTCTGTTCGTTGTGGCATGACTCAACGTGAGCAATTGGTAAACTTCTATCAGGCCATCTGTGGACTGACCCGAATTGCAGTGGGAGCTGCTCGTGAGTGATCTGCCCGATTTTGATGACTGGCTGGAGCTGCTTGGGTTGAAGTCAACGATGGATTCGTTGATGTCAGGCAGCGTCACGGCTGACGATGCCGAAGAGGCGATCCGCTCGTCCTTTGAGTCGTACCCGGACGTCAGTCAGGACTACATCGCAATCCTCGAACAGGCTCTGATCGCCGTTGATACCGTTCGGAAATCGATCGTCGAACAGCAGCAGGCGATGGAGGATTTCAATCGGCAGGCTGAACCGCTCGGGCTTGCGATCGCGTTTGACTCGGGCCGATTGCTGACGACCGATGAGCAGGTTGAACTGGAACGTCGACGTGAGCAACTGCAACGTTCGATCGAAGAACGACAGGAAGAGCTGGCCCGACTTCAACGCGAGGCAGAGCAACTGCAGCGGGAAGTCGCCGAGGAACAGGAAGCGGCCGCAGCTGAGCTCGATGACGCCGTCAAAGAGCACGAAGAAGCACAAAGTGATTACGAGGACGCAGTAGCCGATCTGGAAGACCTTCTCGACGAGGAAGTCGAAGCGGCCAGATGACCTACCTTCGGAGATTTCGATGACGACCGTATCCGAACCAGGACTGTTGACAATGCACGCTCGACAACGGCATCTCGAACTGCGGGCCATCGAGGCCGCGGTTCATTTGCGAGTGACTCGTCGAGACGTCACGAAACTTGAAGACCGGGCAAAGACCAATCTTCTTTCTGCAGTCGATTCGGCTCGGCTGGACGAATTGCTGGAACGAGAAATGTCGTTGCGGCGACTGGTCGTCGAGGTGGCTCAAGAGCTTCGTGAGGTGTCTCTGGACGTCCAGGTTAGAACCGTGCGTCAGGTAAATGCGGAGTTGCAGACATGAGCGAGAATCTTAATCTGCCGCTGCTTGATCTGCCGCTGTTTGATGCGTCGTCGACAGAGTTTCTCGCCGGGGAGCAGATTGTTGAGGCCACGCTGTTGGGAATCGAGGAAGCTCGGGAGCGGATCTGGGGCTGCTACTTTCTGGTGGCGGTGGGCGTCGATCAGGATCCGCATCAGAGAGTTCGAGACGTTTGTGATGCGCTCGTACGAGCGTCGCAGCGGGGTGTCGATGTCAGGCTGCTGTGCGATGAGTTTGAGTCGTCGTTCGACGGACTTCCGTCCAACGAGATTGCTGTACATTTTCTGAATCAGCAAGGCGTCGCCGCGAGAACGTACAGAAACGATCGCCACCACTCGACGCATTCGAAGTACTTGCTCATCGACGACAAAGCTCAGATTGTTGGCAGCGGCAACCTGACTCACGGTGGCCTGTACGCGAATCTCGAAATGGCCGTGCGAGTGGAATCGCCGGACCTCTTGCGCTGGCTGGGCGAGCGTTTTCTGCGGAACTGGGACGAGTCCCCTGAATCGGAGCCTCTGGCATGAGCACAGCCGACGTGGCCACAGAATCAGGAAGCACTGTCACCGGTTTGCGAGCAGGTACGGAGCGATTGTTGACTCGCTGGCTGGCCGACTCCAACGGTGAGGAACTGCAGCCGTCCGACCTGGACGATCGGCAAGTCGATGCGGCGGAGGCTGCTTTTCGGCGTACCGGTGCGGCTCTGGGAGTGTTCGACGAGGCGGCAACGGATCCCGTTCTGCCGAGTGCCGCGCGGTTTCAATGGCACGTCATCGAGCACGCCGTCCAGGCCGAGGTTCGACGGTTTGCTTCGTCGTCGATAAGTGTCTGGCCGAGCTTTACGCTCTCGGACAGTCCACGTGAACCGACGCCGATCAACGGGTTGACTCCGGCAACGATGGTCGAACAGGTCAATGTGAACACGTGCCAGGCCAGCGATCTGGAAGCACTGCCGGGTCTTGGGAAACGGACAGCTCAGCGAATCATTACGAAGAGAAGCGAAGCCGGCCCATTCCACAATCTTGACGAAGTTCACGAGGCAGCTCAGACAAGCCGCAAGTCTTTCGACCGTGCAAAACCATTTCTGAAAATCGGTTGGTCGCGCGACCCAGTCATCACAGCCTTGTCCACCAGCATCGACGAAGAAGGAATCGCTGCCCTTGTCGCCGCAATTAACGATGGTGAGCTGAAATTTTCGTGGCTGCGTAGTACGAATTCGATCGACGTGCTTGTTGAGACGCTTGAGCATGTCGCGTCGACGATTGCTCAACGGGCTGGACGGCCGAGATTCTGGAAACCGTCGACGGAGCGGTTGATGCGAGGAAGTCTGGCCCTCGACATGCGCGACGCTCAACGCGGAGGCTTGTCAACTGGACGTGCCGCAAAAGTAGCTCCCGTTCCAAGCGGTGCTTACATCCGACTTCTGGAATCGCTCATCGATGCTGCGGAGCAGCGGATCTGGTGCCAGATGTTTTTCTTCCATGTGGGCAATGCAGAATCGCCGGGCGACAGGATCGTGACGAAGTTGCAGGAAGCGGTTGCTCGCGGTGTCGACGTGCGACTGATTCTCGACCACGACCTGCCGGGCGATTATCACAACGCGCGACAGGTCAATGAGGCTGCGTTCGAAGCTTTACGTAAAGCTAAGGTGCCCGTTCGTCCCTCACATCCTGACATCACTGCGCATGGCAAATCGGTCGCCTTCGATTCTGACCGAGTCCTTTGCGGGAGCCACAACTGGACGTCGTCGTCTTTCTTCCGGTACGAAGAAACGTCTTTGCTGGTGGTTTCTGAGCAGCTGGCCGAGCATGTGACGGCGCATCATGAGCAGCGATGGAAGCTGCTGGCTGAGAATGCTGAAGAGCGAGTCGTCGAGTTGGCAGTGCTTGAACTACTCAGTCCGTGGCAGAGTTTTGCGGCAGCCGAAGTCGGCATCCGCACGGGTACAGAGCTGGCGGACAAAGGCCGACTGATTGCGGGCCGACGGGAGCTTGGCGAGGCCATGCGACTCGCAGAAGACGATGTCGAGCGGCTGCGCGACATGGTCGTCCTGATGCAGGCATTTCGGATTTCCGAAACGACAGCGACTGCCCTCACCTGGCACGACCTCGAAACGGTGTCGCAGGTACGAAACGCGTCTCGGGACGCGATTGAGGAAGCTCTGGCTGACCTTTCGGACATCCCTGCGCCGTTCAATGTGCGGCGAATTCCGCCCGGAATCGTGGACTACCTCTGGCAACTTAAATAACGGCAAGGTCGATTGAGGCACTCTGCATGGCCACAGACTATTCGAAATACGACATCTATGTTCGCAGCGCACCGGGCGTACCGTTTCACGAAAAGTGGGAGGCCGGACCGGGTGGCTTTCGGATTTTTGACTTATCAGGCGGCGGCAGTCGGCACTTCGCCCGACTTAATTCGGGCGTCACGCACAAGGACGTTTTTGATGCCTACACAAAAGGTGGCACTGATTTAAAAGGTGAGAAAACTGCACAGTCGATGGTCACGAAAGAGCCGGTCATCGATCCGAGCGCCGCAGCGAATCCGGGTTACGACGGGCTTGGGTCGCGAGTGAGCTGGGGATCGAAGAGCGGCAGCAAGTCCAGCAGTGAAACATCAGGAAAAACGGCTGGTGAGCGAAAGAAGCCGGTTCAAAAGAAAACAAAGTCCGAGAAGAAACCGGAGGACACTAAAAAGAATTCAGGCTCGGACAGTGAAGGATCACGCGGACGAGACAACAGCGAGCTCGACGCCGCTCGGCAGAGGGTCGAAGACGCAAGGCGGAAGCTCGAAGCGAAAGCAGAGAAGGTCAAACAGAAGGCCGACGA
Organism: Planctomycetaceae bacterium; assembly: GCA_047611045.1. GTDB lineage: Bacteria > Planctomycetota > Planctomycetia > Planctomycetales > Planctomycetaceae > JABMPE01. The sequence continues at coordinate 7,486 of JBLFXD010000031.1, forward strand.
CGCGGCGGACGCACTGCGCAGTCTGCAGGATTTGGTCGACCGTCTGAAGAAACTGGTGGGCGACTCTTCGCACGTCAAAAGTCTGCTTGCGCAATTGCGACGTGCGATGCTGGAAGCAGCCGCATCGGGTGAGAAAATCAAAACCGCCAAAGCGACTGCGAAGAATTATCGGCAACTTCTTCAGCAGAACTGGCTGACCGACCTGCGACGCCGAAACGGCCATCACCAGCCGAATCCGCCTTTCGGAAAGGACATGGTTTCCGGAGATCCCGTCAACCTGATTTCCGGAGCGTTTACGCTGGAGCAGACAGACGTCTCGTTGCCGGGGCGGACATTCCCGCTGGCAGTCACGAGAAGTTATTCGAATCAGATCTACTGCCGAGGCAGTTTTGGAACGTGTTGGACCGCGTGGTTCGACGCGAATTGTCGAGTCATGACAAGCGGTGCGGTTTACGTCTGGCTGGGAAATGGTAGCGGTCTGTGGTTTCTTCCTGACGACGATGGCGGCTACCGGGTGCCGATGGGTTCGGACTGGACGTTGACTCGAAAATCGAAACGCTTCCAATTGTTGAATGTCGAAGGGGCAGCGCAGGAATTCGACGATGACGGACGGCTGGCGAAAATCGAAGACCGGTTCGGCAACTGGACTCGCATTTCAAGAAACGACAAAGGACAACCGACCGGCCTGAAGAACAGCACGGGGCGGGAACTGACCATTAAAGGCTGGCCAATTCGCGAAGTGAAAGACAGCACGGGGCGAACGTGGTCGTACCGGTACGATTCGCAGAACAACCTGATTCAGGTCACGCTCCCGAAAACGAAAGCGCTGCCGCAGGGACGGTCGACCTTTTACGAGTACGAAGCTGGCTCGGACCCACGGACCTGGCACAACCTCAAACGAATTCGCGACACGGGGCGCGAGCTGGCCCTCGAGAACATCTACGGAACGAAGCCCGAAACCTTCAACCGGGTGATCGAGCAGGAAGCCACTGGCGACACGGTCCTGTTTCGCTACGAGTTTCTCAAGACAGACATTGAAGACGCCCCGAAAAATCGACAGACCGCCACGCATCGCACAACCTTTACCGACACCCGCGGAATTGGGACGACGCACGAATTCAACCTGTGGGGGCAGCCGTTGACGATGACTCATCGGCCACGCACCGGCCCTGCGGTAACGCTCGGCCAGAGCTGGTACGACGAAGACGGAAACCTGGCTAAAGTCCAGCGTCCGCGCGGTAACCGACTTGAGTTTCGGCGTGACCAGATAAACAAAGACCCGCTTCGACGCAGCAATGTCGTCGAGATGCAAAGGTTTCCAGCCGGAAGCGGATCGCCACTTGTCACCAGAATCAAGTACGGTGACTTCAACCAGGTTGTCGAGACTCAGTCTCCGGATGGTGCAGTCACGACCTGCCAGCTCGACAAGCACGGCCTTGTTCAGAAAGTCGTTCATCCGGCGGTGACTCTGGAAACGGGACCGCCGGTCTCCGCTGAAACGAAGATCAAATGGAACCGGTACGGTCAGCCCATCGAGTTTCTCGACGCAGCCGGGCGTCGCACGTCGATTGCGTACTACTCGTCCGGTGGCGGCGCGGGATTGCCAAAGACGCAAGAACTAAATGGAAGAACCACTGCCAGTTTTCGGTACGACACTCTCGGCCGGTTGGAAGAATCACACGACCTTGCCGGTGTCGCGACCGTTTCCGAGTACGACGAACTCGACCAGCTCGTGAAGGTTTCCGAACCGTCGATTCTGGATACTGCCGTGAAGTACGAGTATGACGCGCTCGGTCAACTGGTCAGCGAGTCTGTACGAGACCTCGATGAGAATGGCAAAGCACGATCCCCTGAGTGGATTTCTGGCCGTTACGTTTATGATCGAAAAGGACGAGTTGTCACGGTCGAGGAGATGCTCACCGCGACCGAGTCGGCTGTTTCGAAGTTTGCGTGGGACAGCGAAGACAATCTTGTCGAAACTCGCGATCCGCAAGGCGGCATTGGCCGGTTTGAATACGACGATTTTGGACAACTCGTACGGAATGTGGCAAACCCCGGTCGGAAGCGCCATGGCCGGGAAGTTGCGACGACATTCGAGTACGACGAAAACGGAAATCAGACAGCGACAGTCGACGCACTCGGCCACCGCACGGAAACAAAGTACGACGGACACGACAGGCCACTTGAATCGACAGACGCGGCTGGCAACGTCTTCCAGCAGAAGTGGGACAGCAATGCCGATCGGGTCATCTCGACAAAGTTGCTTGATAAGGCCGGGACGCTGCGTGGTGAGCAGCGCGTTGAGCATGACGAGCTTGGCCGCGTCGTCGCCGAGCGAACCCAGATCGTTCTACCCGACGGAACGTCACCTGGCTGGCTGAAGTCAAAAATTCATTTCGATATCGCCGGGCAGTTGCGGGCGATGGTCGATCCGCTCGGAAATCGTTCTGAGTTTGAATACGACTCTCGCGGCCTGCTCAGCACCGTCCGGGATGCCATCGGCAATGTTGAGCGCACGATGCACGACGATCGAGGGCTCGTCACGGAGCAGGTTTCAGAACTGGTTGACGGAATCACTCCGACAAAGCGACAAGTCTTCGTTCAGCGAACTGGTTACGACGACCTTGGCCGCACTGCATGGCAACAGGATGGTCTGGGCAATCGAGTCGTGTTTCTGTGGGACGGTCTTAATCAACTGATCGCAACGACCGCGCCGGACGAGACCGCCGAACGGTTTGAATACGACCTCGCCGGACGCATGACGCGGCAAACTCATAGCGACGGGGCGACGTCGAACTGGCGGTTCGATTCTGCCGGACGACTGCTCGACATGACTGACCCGCGAGGGCAAATCACTCGAATCAACTACGACGACTGGCACGCCCCGGTGTCAGCAACGCTGCCGGACGGTTCGTTGCTTTTTGAAAATCGTTTCGATGCGGCAGGGCGAGTTTATGAGTCGATCGACGGGCGCGGCGTGAAGGTCCGCACAAAGTTTGACGAACTGTCTCAACCGATTGAGCAGACAAGTTTGCTTCGAGGCAACGTCGAGGGCATCACCAAACAACGCTTTACCTGGGATGCGTGGGGGAACTTCAGGTCGGCAACAAACGACAATCACTCGCTGCAGCGAGTCAGTGATTCGCTCGGACGGCTCCATCGAGAAACGACCGATGGACGCTCGACTGAATGGACTTTCGGAAAGAATCATTTAGTCAGCAAAGTGACATACCCCGAAGGCTTCGCTCTGCAACACGACTGGGATCAACATGGCCGCCTGAAATCTCTGCAACCAGTTTGGCAAACCGGTGGGTTCGTCGTGCCGCGTCCAGGCAGTGCCGGTCCGCTGGCGGAGTTCGATTGGCTGGGAGCGGAATTGCCGCAACGGCACACGTTCGGCAATGGGTTGCAGACAACGTCGCAGATTGATGCAGCAGGTCGGCTGATTTCGCAGACGACACGCGACTCAGCCGGAAAGAATGTTGAGCGGATCACCACGCTTCGCGACGCAGCCGGGCAGGTTCGCCACATGAATCGCGAGGGCCTTCACGCCACGGACTACGACTACGATCAGACAGGGCAGCTCACTGAAGTGCGAGAAGGAAAACCAGCTTCATCCGCCGATGTTTCTGCCTGGCTTCCATCGGCAGATTCAGCCGCGCCGGATCCCAAAGGTAAGCAGAAAGACCTGACAAAGCTGATCAGCAAGGTCGGACCAGGAAGCACTCCGCAGACCACGACGAATTTCACGTATGACCGAGCCGGCAATCGAGAACAGGTTGATCGGTCGGGCGGCGGGCAGGCAACCCGCACGAATTATCTGGCAGATTCCGCGAACCGATACACGCAGATTGACGGACAACTTCAGAAATACGACGCCGCCGGAAACCTGATCGACGATGGCCGATTTCAGTTTCGATATGACGCATTCAACCAGCTTGTGCGCGTCATTGATGTGCAAACCGGGGAGGACATTCTGAAGCAAAGTCACGATCCTCTCGGACGAGTTGCGAAACGTTGGATAGACGGTTCTGAAGAAACGTTGACCTGGGATGATGCCGAGCTGCTTCAAACCGAATCGACCTCTGGCGCCGGTTCAGCCCGAACGACGTCGCAGCGGCTCTTTATACCGGGGCTGGGAATCGACGAACCGATTGCCGAAATCGATTCGGCTGGAACTCATTTTCTACATCCGGATCCGATGTCGTCGGTCGTTGCGGTTTCGGACGGCAAAGGTTCAATCACTGAGCGATTTCACTTCGACGCGTTCGGGCAACAGGCAGGCACGTTTGACGCGAAGTTTAAGCCGCAGTCGCCATCCACGACGGGGCGAGCCAGATTTCAGGGGCGAGAGCAGCTTGGTTCGCTGCCATATCTCGACTTTCGTTCGCGAGTCTACTCACCTGGACATGGTCGCTTTCTACAGACCGATCCAATTGGCCTGGCCGGAGATCCCAACTTGTACCGCTTCGGCATGAACAACCCACTGCTTTATGCCGACCCGATGGGAACTGATCCAGTACAACGAGGCATGGGCAGCGGAGGGAACGGCTCGGTCGATCCTAACACCGAATTCCTACGTTACATGCAACGACCATCGTGGGGGCAGTCATTCCTGGAAGGCATGATGGTTGTCGTCTGCCCATTTCTGGCGGCCGCAGTAACACTCCAGCAACTCAATTCGAAGGCGATGGCCGCCAATCGTTCGGGAGCTTCGCGAAGTTACGGCAGTGAACTCTTTGACCTCGCAAAAATGATCCCGATACTTGGCGGCCTTTTGGGGCTGGGAGAACTTGGCGTCCATGCCGCTCAGGGCAAACCGACTCCGCCGGGCATTGTGCCGAAACTGCTCGGCAGCCTGGCAGCCATACTCTTCATGGGCGGAGGAGGAATCGGTTCGTGGCAACTGAGAACGCCCACAGTCGGAGGGTACGGACACGCTCTCAAGCACGCTGCGTATCTCAATCGACTTCGCAAGAAGGTCCATCTCCGACGAACCCGTGGCCTAAACAACAAAATGAGAAAGCTTCATCGACATTGGGGAGAGGTCCGTGCAGCACAAGGGCGGATTGACATTTATCCTCGTGGGACAACCCCGACACGTGCAATCCCGCCCGGAATCGAAAAACAAGCCAGAGGATCTGTCGTACTCGATCCAGCCTTCGCGAAGGAATCCCACGCCCTGTCGGGTATGAATGTCAAAATTCTCCTGGACGGTGCGCAGCCGTCACGCTCTGGAAACATGGCTCAGTTTCTGCCATTACCGGCCAGTACCGGTCTCGCTGGTGTCGTCACGGTCAACACCCGTGGTTTTTATGCGGCTGGAGAATCAATGCGGACATTCGTGTCACGACTTGTTTCGGCGGTGTGGCATGAAGGCTGGCACGCTCGACAAATATTGAACTTCCGCAGGGCCGCAAACCTCGCCGACGAACTCCTCGCGATGGAACGACAGTACCGAATCCTTAATCGCCAATCGACTGGTCAGACAGGATTGGGGCCGAAGCCTCCTGCCGAATGGTACAGGAAAACTCTGGAGTCTCTGATGAACAGTAAGGCATACGGTCATCTGCCACCGTACTCAAAGAATGGATCGATTCCCAAATAAGTAAGTTTGGTGTCTCGTCAAATCATCAGAACAATCGCATGGCAGATTGGCGGAGGCAGTTCCGATGAAGCGATTTAGATTCCCTTTTGATCCCACTTTCCGTATCGGAAGTAGAGTGCGAAGGCGATGGCACGGGCGGTGATGTCAATGCCCATGGCTCCCCAGGCACCGACCAAGCCGTACTCCATTTCAACGCCCAGCCAGTAGCCGACTGGGAGGCGGATCAGGAAGATTCCGAAACCGTTGATCAGCATCGGAGCAAACGTTTCGCCCGCGCCTCGAATACCGACGGCGTAAACGATCACGATGGAGAGGGGGATCTCGAAGAGGGCCAGCACGCGGATGGCGGGGACGCCGACGACGGCGACCGCCGGGTCTTCGTGCATCAGGTCGTAAATAAATTCGGCCCCGAAAAAGAACGTCACCATCACGATGGCCGCCATGACGCATGACTGCAGCATCGCTTCGTGGCCACCCAGTCGTGCTCGATCCGGTCGGCCGGCGCCCAGCGACTGACCGATCATGGTTGCCGCCGCTGTGCCCCAGGCCCAGGCCGGCAGGTAATTGATCGCTTCGATTTGAATGCCGACGATGTGTGCGGCAAAGATGGCTTCGCCCTTGAGTCCGGTCGCGAGTCCCGCCACCACGCGAAGAAACAGGAAGTGGCCGCCCCACATCAGGATGCTGTCGGCAGCGGCGGGCACACCAATTCGAAGCACGCGGCCGATCGCGGCAAAGTCTGTTGCTGATGCCCAGGTGGGCTTCGCACTCAAACCTGCTGATCCGCGAACCAGCAGCCACAACATCAGGACGAATCCCGCGAATCTTGCCGCGACGGTTCCGACGGCGATGCCGTCCATTCCGAATGGCGGCAGAGGACCGACTCCAAAGGCGAGCGCGCTTGAGAACAGAACGTTCAGGATGCTGACCATGCCGAGGATCCACATCGGCGCTCGCATGTTTCCGGAACCTCGCAACGCCGCCGAGCCGATCAGCAGTACGCTGGTAAAAGCCTGACCGAAACAGCTCAACCGAATATATCGCACCAGTAGTTCGCTGCTACTGGATTCGAGTTTCAGAAACTCGCCAAAAACCGGAGCGACCAGGTACAGCGCCGCCGCCGCTGCCACTCCCATCCCCAGTGCCAGCGAAATGGATGACGTCGCAATTTGACTGGCAGAATCTTTCTGGCCCGCGCCCCAGTGTCGCGCAACCAGTGCCGTCGTGCCGGTGGCGACCAGCGAGAAGATCAGTTCGGCAAGCCAGTTGACGTAAGCCGCCGCTCCGATTGCCGACGTCGCCGCCATGCTGATTCGGCCCGACAGGAGCGTGTCGACGAACCCGACCAGAAAATTCAGGAACTGTTCTGCCAGCACGGGCAACGCCAGAAACAGGATCGTCGTGCGAGGGTTACCGGTGAGAAATTGCGTGAGCTGGTGACTGCTGCCGGGTGCCTCGGCGCAGTCTTTGTCACTCTTTGGAGATGCGTCGGGCGAAGCGGTCTCATCGGAGACAATGGCGCTTCCGTCAGGCTCAGTCATTGGCCAGCTTGACTCCCAGACGTTCGAGCTGGAACCTGGCAAGGCCCGCTACCTGTTCGTTGAATTGAGCATCGGCACTCATGGTCAACGGCATGTTGAATTCGGACGATCTGATCACGCAAGCCTTCACCTCTGCGAATCTGCCGCTGGTTTGGACTGCACCGTTGCGGCTGACCTGAGCAGATGACAGGCCAACGTCAGAAATGGACTCGGTCGAGATGGCCTTCTTTTTCCGCAGGAACCAGAAGCCAATCGAACCGGTGACGTCCTCGCGGCGCATTTGAAGTCGAGCTCTTCCGAAGAAGATGGTCAGCAACATTCCCAGCGGCATCAACCCCACAAATACGAAAACACCGGCAAACAGTGTGGTGAATATTTTTGCGACGATTGGTTCGTCGCCGAGCAGTGCAGCAAAGAAGGCCGACAGCGCCGCTGTGTTCCAGAAGACGCAAAAGACGAATAGGAATCCGCCCAACAGAACGTTCAGAATGAGAGGCGTCTGGACTCGGTAACTGAATGTGAGAGTCTCTCCGTCGTCGAGGTCGATCCTGACCAGCGAATCCTCTGGCAACTCGAAAGGAGTCAACGCGGGTGGGCGTTCTGTGATCTTTCCTCTGCTGCCTCGAAAAGCCGCTGACGCCGAGCGACCACGACGAGAGTCCGGATCAATGTCGAAGACTTCGCCTTTTTCGATCTCGTCTTCAAGTTTGTCCTCGTCTTCAAGATAGACGCGGGCACAGTCCGGGCACACGCGTTTGCCTTCGCCGATCATCAACTCGCCGCCGCAGTCGCCGCAGAGTGTACGGTGTGCCGTTGAGTCTGAACTGCCTGCCCCCAGAGGTTCGTCGACGCCGAGAAACCGATTGATCGTACTGGCAAGCCAGCGTTTTTCTTCGTAGTTCAGTCCCGTCGCAAACTTTTCCGTCTCGCCGATTCCTTCCATTTGAATCGCGTAGACCGGGACGTCGTTCTCCGAGTAAGACTCAACAAGTCTGGCACGCGAGTGCTCGTCGAGGGCGATCTTCCTCAATTTCTTGCGACCGAATAGCGTCTTCTGAATCGCAAACTGCTCACGCTCAACTGACAGAAATATCTCTGTAAACCGCATGCGAACCCAGACGACGATCATGCCAATTCCGACAGCCCAGAAGAGCCCGGAGAATGCCAGAATGCCAAGAATCGTTGCTATGTCTCCATTGCCTTTTTCGAATGAGCCGTAAAGGATTCCGCCCGTAACCGGCAGGACGATGGCCATCCATACAAAGCCGAAGCAGCCGAGGCTGCGTGCTTTTTTTCCGCCCGGCGGGACCGCAATGACCACTCGTTCCGTCGATGATTTAACGACCTGAATGCCAACACCGGGAGGCGGTGTTGAGAACTCCTGACTCATGGAGAAATTCCGGCAACAGAGGAAAGACGAGCGGACGAATGATCGGGAACCAGGATTAAACGGTTACGCCCACTGTACGGGATCGGCTTCGACGTCGCTCGCCCAGACGGTGAGATCAGGGAACTGCTGGCTCAGTCGTTCGGCAAGTTTTTCCATCGCCGGCCGCTCGGTTGGATAGTGCCCTGGCAGGACCAGAGCGATGCCGCGAGACCTCGCGTCCAGACATGCGTGAAACCTAGCTTCGCCCGTCAGCAGAACATCGCAGCCGTGCCGAGCCGCGTCTCCCATAAACTCGGCAGCCGCTCCGCAGGCGATGCCGACTCGGCGGATTGTTGCGGACGAGTCGCCAACGAACCAGGTGTTCTGGATCCTCAAAGCCTGCTTCACCAGCTCGACAAAGTCCTTCAGCGAAACAGCATCGGGGAGATCGCCGAAACGTCCGGAACCAATTAGTTCGTCGGCCGTTTCTTCAGATGCTTCACTGTCGATCGTTCGGATCGGTTTTACGTTGGCCAGGTTGAGCGAATCCGCAAGCTGACGATTCACGCCTTCGTACGCGCTGTCGTAGCTTGTGTGCGGAGAGTAAACCGCCACTCCGGCTCGGATCAGCGAGAGGAGCATGCGGCCTTCGCTGGTCTCGTCGGTTAGTTTCTGCACCGCTCGGAAGAGAATCGGATGATGAGTGACGACCAGGCTCGCGCCTTTCGAGACCGCTTCCTCAGCGACGTCCGGCGTCAGCGTGAGACAGGTCATGATCGAGCTGACGGGATCATTCTGTTGCCCGATCAGCAGGCCGGTGTTGTCCCAGTCTTCGGAGAGCTCAGCCGGTGCGCAGTCGGACAGAAAGTTGAGGATTTTGTTCAGGAACATGGTCGACGTCCGTGGGGCATGTGGAGTACTTGGCAAGGCGCTGACTACGGGAGTGTAAGGACTTCGTCAGGCGGAGCCTGACCTGCCGGGCCTACCGATAGCCTCGTTTGAACTGTTCACAAATCTGGTAATTCTGATAGGCGAGGCCGCCGAACATCATCGCTCCCAGGTAACGTCCCCAGAAGATAAACAGGCCTGCGGCGAGGACGGCCGTAATCATCCCGACTTGATGAGTTCGTTTCTTGCCAGAGTAGCTTCCGCGGGCATTCAGAATTTCCGAACAGATTTGTCCTCCGTCCAAGGGGAAAACCGGCAGCAGATTGAACAGCCCCCAGACCAGGTTTATGAAGATCATGATGCTCATGATATCGTTGATGACTGGCCATGCGTTGCTGTTCGTGAGAGTTGTCGCCCATGCTTGTTCCAGTACGACGCCCCTTACAATTAAAAGCTCGGCAGCGAAGGCCATTGCAAAGAGTCCGAAACCTGCGAGCGGACCTGCAAAGGAGATCCAGATCGCTTTGCCGCGGCTGTAGCCGAAACCTGGTACGAAACGAGCAAACCCGCCAAAGCCATGAAGTACGATGTCGGGGGGCCAGCCGAAACGACGGGCGGCCAGAGCGTGTCCTAGTTCATGAACGAGGATCGAGACGAACATGCAACCGATGAAAACGGCAACGTCCGAAAGTTGCGGACGGCCGTTCGATCCCAATAACGCAGCGATCAACCAGAACAGCGGATGCACGCGGACGGGGATCCCCAGGATGGAGAACCGCAAGTCGTACTGCGTCGTTCCAGGGTCGCCCAGCAGTTGCATCATCGCTCGAATCCTTCAACGTTTTCGTAGACGCCAC
>JBLFXD010000032.1:0-17359 GCA_047611045.1 Planctomycetaceae bacterium
GCGTGGTGGTGCGGCGCGTGCTGAAGCGAGGAGAGTTCACGTCACTGGATGCGTTGCGTCAACGCCTGCTGGACTTTATCGACTACTGCAACCGCACGATGGCGAAACCGTACCGGTGGACATATACCGGTCAGCCGCTCACAACATGACGCATTGCTCTTGACGCCTCACACTGGGCAGAATGAACAAAATACCGACATAGCCACCTCGCATCCAGCCCTGATTCACGGATCGACATCTAGAGACTTTGCTGACCGTGATAGCGGATAACCGTCCGTTAAACGAAGGGACGCAACGCGTCGCTCGTGCAGCGAGGTTTTGCAAACTGCATTTGCACGGTGCCGACCAGCCGTTCTTCGAACGCGGCCTCGCAGTACGACAGGTAGAAGTCCCACAGTCTGATGAACGTTTCCGGAAACCCCTGCAGACGCACTTGCTCGATCTGCTCGAAGAAACGCTCACGCCACAGACGAACCGTTTGGCCATAGTGAGGTGCCAGGTCCTCGACGTTCAGAAGCCGCATATCCGTTGTGCGAGCGACCGAGTCCAGTACCGACTTTGGAGTGATCAGGCAGCCGCCGGGAAAGATGTACCGCTGGATGAAGTCGACTGATTTCAGGTAGTTCGGATACCGCTGTTCGGTCATGGTGATTCCCTGAATGGCCATCTGGCCTTCAGGTTTCAGCAGGTTCCCGCACTTTGTGAAGAACGTGTCGAAGTATTCGTAGTCGACGGCTTCGATCATCTCGACCGAAACCAGTTTGTCGAATAAGCCGTTCAGATCGCGATAGTCTTCCAGCAACAAAGTGACTCGATCGGCCAGGCCTTCCTCGGCGACGCGTCGACAGGCAAAGTCGTGCTGCTCTTTTGAGATCGTGGTCGTCGTCACTCGGCAGCCGTAATTCTTTGCGGCGTGAATGGCCATGCCGCCCCAGCCAGTGCCGATCTCGACGAGGTGGTCGCTTTGCTTAAGGTCCAGTTTGCGGCACAGACGATCGATCTTGGCGACCTGCGCTTCGTACAGGGTGCTTTCGGGAGTCTCGAAGACGCCGCTGGAATAGGTCAACGTTTCGTCGAGGAACAACGAGTAGAAATCGTTTCCCAGGTCGTAATGCGCGTGAATATTGCGAGCGCTGCCGTCTTTCGAATTGTTCTGTCGCTCGTGCCACTTTCTGGCGAGCCGAGTGACGAGTCGAACGATTCCACGATTTCCCGAATCAGTGACGTCGAGGTTTCGGCAGAAGATCCTGACGACGTTCGTCGGGTTGTCCGAAGTCCATTCGCCGAAGATGTAGGACTCGGCAAATCCGAGGCTGCCTCCAAACGCGACCCTGCGAAAGAACTCTGGCGAATGGATTTGCATCCTCGCCGTAACGGAGTTGTCGCCGGTGCCGTTGCCGAAACGGTGTTCCGTGTCGCCCTCGGTCAGCAGCAGCAGGCCGTCAGTGAGTTGGCTGAACTTTTTGAGCACGCCGCGACGCAGCATCCGTGTTGTGAATCCCGGTCGACCCGACTTCGCCGAATCAGGAATCGAAGCGACATCAATCGATTCCAAATTAGCAATCGTGTCGACGCGATCGTCCGAAAGTTCGGGCGATTTCGATGCGGTTGTCCGATCGTTGGCGACTTGATTCAGTGGTTTCATGAGCGAACGGTTTCCGTGACTCCTGGCAGATGGTCGGCCTGCGAGGCAATGTCTTCGCTGGATGAATGAGCGATTCCGGGGTGAGGAACGAACGGGATTTGCTTCCACCACAGACGAAGTGCCTGCCAGTAGATTCCCGCCGCGATCTTTCCCGTCATGAAGGGATAACGTAAGAGCGAACCGGCAAGGTGTCTGCCCGAGATCGGCCGCCGTTTCAGATGAAGCGTGCAGTCGAATAGTCGGTTTTCGTCTCGCCAGTTCTCGATGTGTACGGTCAACGTGTTGGCCGGAGCGACGATGCTCCAGCGATAATCCATGTCCATCTTCATGAACGGAGACACATGAAAACGTTTGCCGTGTCGAAAACGCAAGCGTCTGGCCGGAGATGTCGATTCTTCAGTCTTTGGATCGGTGATCTGCGGATTGTAGGTAAATTCTTTGGGTTGGTTCGAGCGGTCCAGGATGTAACAGTGCCGCTCGTTCCACGGAGTGTTGTTGACCTCGGCGACGATCGTCTGCACCTGCTGATCGTCGGCGTCGAAGCAGTAGTAAAAGCTGACTGGGTTCATCGAGTAGCCGAAATACCGCGGTTGAGTCAGCAGTCGAACTGGACCGACGGGACGTTCAAAGCCGGCGGCTTCGACGAGGTCCCGCACGGCGACGTCAAGTGGCGGCAGGTTGTCGACCGGTCGATCGGGACGGCGGCCAATGCTTTTCTCGGCGGGCTGCGGCCACTCTTCTGAGCTCAACGCCTCGGGCAGAATGTCGTCTGGAAAAGCAAGGTGGTCTGTTCGATGAAACCTGGCGAGTGCGGCTCGGCTGGTCGACCACAATAAACGCCCGGCGAAGACCTGATCGAGTTCGCTGAGGTCGAGGTACAGCCATGATCCCGAATACGTAAACGCATTTTCTACGGGTGTGAAGCGACGGTGTCGGACTTTGCCGACGTACAGGCAGCTCTTCAGAGTGTCGGCCTCTACTGCTGCCACGGCGGTTCCACTCCGAGTTGTCGGCACACGGCCAGCGCACTGTTGACGCCGTCTTCGTGAAAGCCGTTGCCCCAATAGGCTCCGCAGAACGACGTTCGATTGTGGTTGATCAGGTCAGGGTGCTTCTGCTGAGCGGCTCGCCGCTCGGTCGTGTAGATGGGGTGGTGATACTCGTACTGCCCGACAATCTTTGAGGGATCAATGGCTTGGTCCCGGTTGAGTGTCACGCAGTAGGTTCGCTGAGCATTCAACCGCTGCAGGATGTTCATATTGTAGGTGACCGTCGCGCCTTGACCAGAGTCTTTTTTCGACTCGATTTCTCCCAGAGAAGGCGACTCATCGATGTGATAATTCCAGCTCGCCCACGCGCGACGGCGTTGAGGCAGCACGGAATCATCCCAGTGGAGAACTGCGGAATTTTTTTGATAAGGGAATTCGTTCAACACGTTTCGCTCGGTCAAGGTTGCGGAGTCTCCCAGAATTCTCAAAGCCTGATCGCTGTGACAGGCGAAAATCGCGTGGTCGAAACGCTCGTCTTCCGATCCTGTTGCGCGAATCGTGACACCAGATTCTTCTCGGACGATCGATTCGACCGGCGAGTTGAGACGAATGCGTTCTTTGAATGGTGCGATCAGTTTTTCGACGTAGCGCGCGGAGCCCCCGGAAATCACTCGCCATTGAGGACGGTTTCGAATGCTGAGCAGGCCGTGGTTTCGGTAGAACTCGACGATAAACCGGACCGGGAACTTTCCGAACGTTTCCGGCGGGCAGGACCAGATCGCCGCTCCCATCGGGATGAGATAGAGGTCTGAGAACTGCCGCGAGTAGCCTCGCTGAGTGACGTACTCGTCGACGGTCAGGCTGTCGTGGTCGGCTCCGAGCAGCTCCAGGGCTTCGCGGTTGAAGCGAAGGATGTCCTGCAGCATCCGATGAAACCGCGGCTTCAACAGGTTGCTTCGCTGAGCAAACAGGCCGTTGAGATTTGAGCCGTTGTATTCAATGCGGCTGCGTTCACAGCGAACGCTGAAACTCATTTCGGTCGCCAGAGAGTCCACCCCAAGCCGAGTGAGCATCTGAATGAAATTCGGATACGTCCAGTCGTTGTAGACGATGAATCCAGTGTCGATCGCCAGTCGCTCGCCGTCGACATCCACATCGATCGTGTGTGTGTGCCCGCCGACGTAATCGTTGGCTTCGAAGACCGTGATCTCGTGCGACTGGTGCAGCAGCCAGGCGGCGGTCAGGCCAGAGATTCCGGATCCGATAATGGCGATCTTCATCCGTGATTTCGCTGTTCGAGGATTCTCATTGTCGATAAACCGCCCGAATCCAGATTCAGACGTGGCCAAATGTTAGCGAAATAACATTCGAGGTTCGCGTCCGACTGCACCAGAACCTGGGCGACGAATCAGGTTTCCCAATGTCGTGATTGATACGTTGGTTGCTGCACATTCCCTCCGCGCTATTGACAATTCGCCGGATGGACTGACATCCTCCCCGGCTGAGTCACCACGAGACTGCCTGGTCGCGAATTCGCGACAGGAATTCACACGGACGACGAGACGGGTTCGGAGAGCCACCATGAGAAACGCCGTAGTCATTGATGCTGTTCGAACGCCGGTCGCGAAGGCGAATCCTGCCGTCGGAAACTTCCGCGACGTGCGTGCCGACGAGCTTTCCGCCGGGCTGATGAAGGCTCTGGTCGAGCGGACGGGAATCGATCCGCAACTCATCGAGGATATTCGCTGGGGTTGCGTGCAGCAGCAGGGCGAGCAGGGTTTCGACGTCGCTCGCATCGCGTCGTTGATGGCTGGCCTGCCGATCGAAACCGGCGGAGTCACGCTCAACCGAAACTGCGCGTCGGGTCTTCAAGCCATCAACGATTGTGCAATGAGCATTGCTGCGAACTGCGAGGACATTCAGATCGCCGGCGGCGTCGAGCACATGGGACACATCCCGGCGAGCAAAGACTACGACCCGGCTCCTGGTCTGTTCGTACGGCACAGCGAAGCCATCATGAACATGGGATTGACCGCCGAGTACCTGGCCATGAAATACCAGATCCCGCGCGAAGCGCAGGACGCATTCGCCGCTCGCAGCCAGCAACTGGCTGCTGCAGCGACAGAGAAAGGCGAGTTCGCCAGCGAGATCATTCCCACGTGGGGAAGGTCCGAAGCCGGGCAGAAAGAACTGATTTCAATCGACCAGGGAATCCGCGCCGACACAACCGTCGAAGGTCTGACGAAGCTTCCTCCCGCGTTCAACCCGGCCGGCGGAAGCGTGACGGCCGGCAGCAGCTCGCAGCTCAGTGCCGGTGCTGCCGCGCTGCTGATCATGTCAGAAGACAAAGCGAACGAGCTCGGTCTGAAGCCGATGGCAAGGGTCCGAGCGATGGCTGTCGCCGGAGTCGCTCCCGAAGAAATGGGCATCGGTCCGGTCCCCGCCGTTCACAAAGTCATGAAACGAGCTGGCCTGACTCTCGATCAGATGGACTGCCTGGAAATCAACGAAGCATTCGCTGTCCAGGTTCTGTCCGTTATGAAGCTCCTCGGTATCAACGAAGAAAAAGTCAACACGCGAGGCGGAGCCGTCGCTCTCGGTCACCCGCTCGGAGCCAGTGGAGCCCGTATCGCCGTAACACTTCTCCATCGAATGCGGGACACCGGTGCGAAGTACGGACTGGCGACTCTGTGCGTGGGTCAGGGCCAGGGCGTCGCGACAATCTTCGAAAGTGTGTAATTGGCCACAGAGATCACAGAGGGCACAGAGAAAATGAGCGACGTACTGACGGAGGCTATTATTGGTGCAGCCATCGAAGTGCATCGTTTGCTAGGCCCCGGATTGTTAGAGTCGATCTACGAAGAAGCTCTCTGCCACGAACTGTCTTTGCGAGGCATCCCCGTCCAAAGGCAAGTGGACGTTGACGTGATCTACAAAGGGATTGCTATCAAGGGGCAAAAGTTGGACCTGCTTGTCGCAGATGAGGTAGTTGTCGAATTGAAATCCGTCTCAAGACTACCCGATGTCGCAACCGCTCAGACGCTGTCATACCTGAAAGCGACCGGCTTAAAACGGGCTCTGCTTCTTAACTTCGGCGAGAAACGTCTCGTTGACGGAATCAAACGAATCTCTCTGTGAACTCTGTGTCCTCTGTGGCTTAAAACTTAATCCACGAAGGATGGCACGGTTCGGAGCTCATCATGTCGGAAGCTCGGCTTGGCCTGCCTAATCTGGGGTTTGGTGTCGGATTACGCACGACCCATTACCCGCACATTTTGAAGCACAAACCGGACGTCGACTGGTTCGAGATCATCTCGGAAAACTACATGGACTCCGGCGGTCGCCCGCGGCACGTGCTGGAGCAGATTGTCGAGCAGTACAAGGTCGTCATGCACGGCGTGTCGCTGTCGATCGGCTCGACCGATCCGCTCAACTTTGACTACCTGGCGAAACTCAAGGTTCTGGCGGATTGGACCAAGGCCGCCTGGATTTCAGATCACGTCTGCTGGACCGGGGTCAACGGCTTGAACGGGCACGATCTGTTGCCGCTTCCGTACAACGAAGAAACGCTGCAGCACGTCGTCAGTCGAATCAAAACGGTCCAGGATTTTCTGGAGCGACCACTGGTCCTGGAAAATCCCAGCACCTATGTCACCTTCACCGATTCGACGATGTCTGAGTGGGACTTTGTCACTCGTATGGCGGAAGAGTCTGACTGCGGGCTGCTGCTCGACGTGAATAACGTTTACGTAAGCTGCTTCAATCACGATCTCGATCCGGAAGATTTCATCCGGTCGCTGCCGCATGAACGGATCGTGCAGTTTCATCTCGCCGGCCACACCGACTGCGGAACGCACATCATCGACACGCATGACAACTTTGTCGTGGACAAGGTGTGGGAGCTGTACCGACTGGCTCACAAACTGACCGGTGGTGTGTCGACGCTGCTGGAATGGGACGCTCAGATTCCCGACTTCGACGTCGTGCACGGCGAAGTCTTGAAAGCTCGGGATTTGATCCGCGACGGCGATGCTGCATTACCGAAACGAGCGCCGAGAGACTCGGCTGCCGATCGGTCGGCGACGGTTCCACAGCCAGCTGTCTTCGTCGCGGCTGAGGTCGAGTAAATGTCCGAGCAACGATCACTCGGTAAGCTGCAGCGGTGGGTGCAGGAAGTTATTACGAACCCTGACGGCATTGCGGCGGGCGTCGAATCTCAAACGGCGCGACAGCAGATTGACATCGGTGCCGCGCAGATCGAGCAGGTTGTTGAACGGTCCACTCGCCTGGGCAGTGCTGAGCGGCTCGCCGTATACGGCAACGCTTACTTCGCGAGGCTTATCGAATGTCTCGGCGAAGAATTTCCGGCAACCCGCTATGCACTCGGCGAAGAAACATTCGAAAGCTTTGCCCTTGGCTACATGACTCAGTCGCCATCAGCGAGCTATTCGCTGGGCTTTCTTGGCGAACGATTCGCCCAATACTTGATCGACACGCGTCCGAGCGACGTGCCGAAACCGAGTTGGCCGGACTTTCTGATCGACCTCGCCAAAGTGGAGCGAACGTACGCCGAAGTTTTCGATGGGCCGGGGCCTGAAAATCTCGACACACTGAAGCCCGAAGATTTGCAGGCAGTTCCGCCTGAACGAGTCAGCGAAATTCGATTCGTTCCCGTGCCGTCTCTACGGTTGATGGAAGCGTCATTCCCGGTTCACGAGTACGTCACAGCCGTTCGTCGTGATCGGGCTCCCAAGATTCCAATGCCGGCTGAAACGCTGCTCGTCATCACGCGACGAGAATTTGTTGTCCGTCGCGGAACCGTTTCGCGAGCTGAATTTCAACTCCTACGAGCAATCATCGACGGCAACACGCTGGGACAGGCCATCGAACTGGCGGCCGAAGTAATGCCTGCCGGATCCGACGACGAGTTCGCTGCAAACCTGTCGGAATGGTTTCAGCACTGGGCCTCCGCCGGATGGTTTCAGCGGGTCGAGTTGCCAGGCTCGTAAACGTCACTCGCCGAGAAGCTCGTGCATTCTGGTGAGGACTGCTTCCGAGGCGGGGTACACCAACCGAACTTCGTCCCCGATTGGCGCAAGGGTGATTTCCCAGCCGGTCGCGTTTCGCCGCAGCGGGATGAAGAAGTCACCTGGTTTTGAGACTTCCTCTGGAAAGGCAACGTCGAGCGGGCCGTTCTGAATATTTCCCCGCCAGACGTGGAAGACGTGCACGCTTCCATCGATGTCGACCGTCGCTCGGACGATGGCGTCGGACTCGACGATCTGTCGGATATTCACGTTGGCTGGATCGGAATTGGCAATCAGCCACGCGAGCAGCGAGTACCACAACAGGCCGGCAACAAGAGCAGCTCGAAGCAGCATTGAGTTGGGATCTGCGCTGTTCGGCGTCTGAAGTGTCGCCTGAGTGTTGTCTTGTTTCATTGGACGATCGTAGAAACTGATGCCAGCATCCGTAGGGTATGTCAAGCGGAGCGCCGGCGTACCATTTCAAGATTGCGTCAGCGATGGTACGCCGGCGCTGCGCTTGACATACCCTACTTGCTCTTGTCGGTCGGTAATTGGCTGACGGACTGGCTGGCAGACTGTTCTTCGCGAAAGCGAATGTAAACTTGCGATTCGGTGCGGATGGGTTTTCCGCTGGCGTCTTTCATCACGGCGTTCGCGATGAACGGGGCGTTGAAGACGCGATTGGCGTTCTGATCAACTTGCAGCGTTAGAATTCCGGAATCATCTTTCGCCGCAACGACGATCGGTTTTGCCGACCAGCCTTTGATGTGCGACGGTGCCGAAACGTGGACTCGAACGTCCCCGGCAAGGCCGGTTCCCCGCACAACTTTGACGGGAATTTTGATCGAGCCTCCTCGATCCACAACGAACGTTGACGACGGAAGTTGCAGACTGATTCGAACTGGATCAACGAGCATGATGACCTGGTCGTCCTGCTCGTGGGATGAAAAGCTGACTCGATGTTTTGCTCCCGATTCGTCCTCGACGAACGCTGAACCCATCAGGCAGAAGCGGCTTGTTCGACCGATTTCCATCCAGGGCGGCAGACTGACGGTGTAATCGAATTCTGATTCGCCGGCCGGGACGATCACTTTCTGCCCGGTCACTCCTTGAAGATGCCGAGCCTGGCGGTCCGCCGCTTCGATTTCGATCGGGCCTTCGAAATCCTCTCGATCGATGTGGTAGTGCCGCGTGTAAGTGGTGCCGCGCGAGGCGTAGCGAGTTTCAAACGGCGAGTGAATGCGGAAGGGCGTTTTGATGGCCACTCCCAGAGCCAGTCCCGCGATTGGTTGATCGCCAGCCGTGGTGGCAAAGGCCGCTTCCTGCTTCAGTTCCGGCTCGATGTCGAGCGTCTTGCCGACGATCGTAAGTTCCGCAACCTGAGGTTTCGCTGACTCGCCAGCTTTGATGACTAACTGAGCGTCCTGGCGATTCTTTGCGATCTTCACGGCGTCCGCTGTTACGCCATCCGGCAAGCCCTCGACCGAAAGTTCGACCTCGCCTTTGAATCCGAACGACCGATCGATGCTAATCTTCAGTTTTGTTTCCGCTCCCTGTTCGATGTTCACGGTGTCGACAGGAAGTTTCAGAGTGAAGTGCTCCTCAGAAAATGCCGAAATCGAGATTCGGTAGGCAAAGCGACTGCCTCCTTGATGGTCGAACTGGTCGCTGATCTGAACGAAGAAGGATTCGCCGTCGGGGACTTTCCAGACGAGCCGCGAATCCGGGATGCCGCCTGCAAGGTCGTCGTTCGTTGCGAGCTGTTTGCCGTCGCTCGACAGAACGCTGAGGATCGAATCCAGCGACGCCCCCAGTCGCGCGGACTGAACTTCCAGCACCAGCGTTTTGCCAGCTTCCGCGGAGAAGCGGAACAGGTCGATGTCGCCCGGCTTGTCGATACGACCGTTGAAGACCATCCCCGATTTGACGGCGATGGCCTCTGGTTTTACGGCATCCGCTGCGTCGTTTGGTTCGACCTCCAGATGCTCGGGCAAGTCGCCGGCCACAAGCGAGACGTTGTTCGAGGCGACGTCCGGCAGGCTTAAGCTGAGTTGCCGATCTGCATCTTTGGGGATAGCGACGGTTGCTTGCGCTGCGGGTAAGTCTGAACCTGAAAGTTGCAGCGTGACTGTGTCTCCACGCTGTCCGCCCAACGGGTAGACCGACTCGACATACCGGCCTTTGCGGATTGTCAGCCGGTAGACGTAGTGCTGAAGGCCTCGGAATTCGATGTCGTGGATGCGGCATTCGTAGATGCCTGCCTGAGGAGCCACGAACTGGACGAACGAGTCGATCCCTAGAGCGTCGACGTTTTCTGTGAGCACGGTGCCGTCGGGAGTTCGGATTTCGATCCTGGAATCCAGCGGCGACCCGATTCTGGCGGCGTTGACTTCGCACGAGATCCGCTCGCCCGCTTTCGCTTCGAACGTCCAGACGTCGACGTCTTCTCGCGGAAAGATTCGTCCGTTGATCGTCAGCGGGAGCTGCACTCTCGTTGGAATCGGTTCTCCGTCGATTTCTTCTTCGACAACTTCCGAGAGATCGCCGACGACAAACTTCATTCGCGAGGTAACGCCTTGCGAGGTGTTGACTCGCCAGCGACGAATTCCGAGCGGTGAGTCGTTCGCGATTTTGACCGACCCGAGGTAATCCTTCGGGTAGTCCTCTTTGCGTTGCGACGCGGGTTGTGGAATCACCGGTCCTTCGAACCAGATCGTTTCCGTACGCTCGATCCGCGGTGAAGCGGCGACTCCGGGGCCCGTCATTTCGAACGGGCAGCCTTCATGCAGATAATGCCCGCCGACTTTGAACGAGACTTCCGTCCCTCGTTGCCCACCCGCCGGAAAGATGTAACTGACATGCGGCGGCTCAGCGAAAGTCGGAGATACCGACATTGTCGCAACAACGAAAATCACAATCAGTCGAGTGATCATGCTGCCCCTCGGCGAAAATCCGTGGCGAAAAATTTGCCGCAAACTCACGGCCTGCGAAGAATTGGTGAACTCACCAACTTAACGTGTGCCACTGGCTCTGCCAGTGCAGAGTTTCCAGCAAACGTCGATTGCGAAAAGCACTGGCAGAGCCAGTGGCACACGATGTTAGTGGGCCAAGTCGTCAGTCGAGAATCGTCTGCTCTCGATCAGGGCCGACGGAAATGATTTCGACGGGGTAGCCGACCAGCTCGGCGACGGTTTCGACGTACTTCAGCGCGTTTTCCGGGAGGTCGGCACGTTTGCGGACTCCGGTTGTGTCGGCCTTCCAGCCGGGCACGGTTCGGTAGATTGGCTTCATTTGAGCCAGGTCTTCGACGTGCGATGGGAAGTCCGTTGTTCGAGTTCCGTTGAAATCGTAGGCCTCGCAGATCTTGATTTCGTCCAGGCCGTCGAGCACGTCGACCAGCATGACGGCGATGCAGTCGACGCCGCTGAGCCGTGCTCCGTAGCCGGTGGCGACGGCGTCGAACCAGCCGCAGCGTCGAGGCCGGCCGGTGACGGTTCCGTACTCTTTTCCAACGTCGCGGATGTGCTCACCGATTTCGTTGTCGAGTTCTGTTGGAAACGGGCCGCCGCCGACTCGCGTTGTGTAGGCTTTGACGATGCCGATCATCTTTGAGATTTCACGCTCGGACACGCCGCTGCCGCTGTGAATTCCGCAGCCGGAGCTGTTCGACGAGGTCACGTACGGGAACGATCCGTGATCGATGTCGAGCAGGCAGCCTTGAGCGCCTTCGAACAGCAGCTTCTTGCCGGCAGCGACGGCTTTGTGCAGGAACGACGTCGTGTCGGTGACGTAGGGGCGAAGTTGCTCGGCGTACTTTGAATACTCTTCGTAAATTGCGTCGACGTCGAATGGCGTGAAGTCGTCGTCAAGCGCCGCGATGGCGCGGTTCTTCTGCGGGACGATTTCGTCGAGTCGACGACGGAGACGATCGGGGTTGATCAGGTCGCCCATGCGGATGGCGTGAGTTCGTCCGGCTTTGTCGCGGTAGCAGGTTCCGATGCCGCGCATCGTCGTGCCGATGGCTTCTCCGCCGCGAGCTTTTTCGAATGCGGCTTCTTCAGCCATGTGGTACGGGAAGATGACGTGGGCTCGGTCGCTGATTTGCATTCGTTCCGGCGGAACTTCGCCGCGGCGTTCGACGATTCGGCCCAGCTCTTCCAGGAACGCTTTCGGGTTGATGACGACTCCCGTCGCGATGACGGAGACGACCGAATCGTGCAGGATTCCGGCCGGCAGAAGTGAGAGTTTGTAGGTCTCGCCGTCGAATATCACGGTGTGGCCGGCGTTGTTGCCGCCGAGGTATCGAACGACGATGTCATGCTGCTCTGTCAGCAGGTCTACGATCTTACCCTTGGCCTCGTCACCCCACTGAAGCCCGATTACCGAAGTTGCACTCACAACGAAGTCCGCCTGTGAAAGTTGTTCAATTGATGCGAATCATCAGGTCCGAAAACAGCAACGCCCGCAGCGTCCAGATTCCGAATCGTCAGAACCGACGGCGGGCGAATCATCCGAGTTTAACAGAGCGTTTTCCGAAAATGCACCGGCCGGGGTAGTGAATTGCCGAGTAATTTCCTGGTCGACAAAAAATCGCCGGAACCTTCGGAAACAGGCACAAAACCCCAGGAAACTGGTATTTGTGACCGCTTGAGGGTCGGTTATAAACCGCCATCTCCTCGAAAGTTTCCCTCGCTGAAACTCTCTCGACATCCTGTCGAACACTTCTCACTTCGCTGCAACTTCCCCACTTACACAATGTTGGTCGCTGTTTCGTGCATCCCTTTTGCGCTGGGATGGATGTTTCTGCGCCGATTACGGTCCCTCCTTCTTCGACATCGACGCCTTCCCGCGGGCCAGCGTGTCGCCTTCCCAACAAACGGCCTCTCTCCTGATTCATCAGAGCAGACGGTTCGAAAAGGAGTCTTGAATGTCTGTTTCGACTCGTGCCTTTGTCTGTCTTTTTGTGAGTTCTCTCGCGCTGGGACAGTCCGGGTGCAACCTCGTTCCAAAGAACATGCTGCGGCAAAGTCAGCTTCAGCTGCGAAATCTGCACGGTCAGAACAAAGCTCTGGCTGAACAGAACGCGGCAGCTTCGCAGTCACTCGCACAGCTCCAACAGGAAAAAGCAGCCGCTGAAAAGCGAGCGCAGATTGCCAATGCGCGATTGGCAAATCTTGACGCCGAACGAGACCAGTTGAAAAATCGCTTTGTCTCGCTGCAGGATCAGCTCAGAAATTTAGAGAATCCGCTTCCGCAGTCGGCAAATCAGAAGTTCGCAGACCTTGCGAAAAAGTATCCCGGATTCAACTTCGATCCGGACACCGGAGTCAGCAAGTTCTCGTCAGACATCCTGTTTGACTCGGGCAGCGCGACGATCAAGTCCAGCGCGACTCAGTTGCTACGCGACTTTGCGAAGATCATGAACGACGGTGAAGCCAAGCGGCTGAACATCCTCGTCGTCGGCCACACGGACGACAAACTGATCAAGAAGGCGTCGACCAAGGCGAAACATCCCACGAACTGGCATCTGTCGACAAACCGTGCCAACAGCGTGGTCGTTGATCTCGGAAAAGCCGGGCTCGTCAATGAGCGAATGGGAGCTGCCGGTTACGCCGACAATCAGCCAGTCGTGCCAAACACCGACGAGAAAAATCGCGGCCAGAATCGACGCGTGGAGATCTTTGTGCTTGCTCCCGAAGCAGCGATCGCCGGTTGGGATCCGATCGGTAGCGAGAACGCGACCAGGTAGTTTCTCTGCGAACGACGCCAAAGTTGAGTACAGTTTCGAACGGCGACACGGTTTAGAATCGTGTCGCCGTTTTTCTGTGTACGAAACCCATTATGGAACTCGTTCCTACGCTCCTGCGTGGGAACGGTTTTCTTGACGCTCTGCGTCTTTGCACGCAGGTGTTCGGGATGATTTCCCACTGGTAACCCGCCGCGTCAGAGCCAGGCAAATTGGGGATTTCTTTCGGACGCGTTCCTTACGGGACGCGGAGCGTCCAGGCGTCCGTTCCCGCGCGGAGCGTAGGAACGAGGGGAATTCCTGTTTGCTGTTTTTGCGACTTCTGTGCCTGATCAGGATTTCAGCAAAGACGTGGCCGCAAAACAGCAAAAAAGACGCAAAAAAAGATTCGGGAACAGTTTCGGAAAATTGCCCTTAGAAGGCGTGGCCAGGCTGAAACTTAAGAACCACTAATCGACACGAATAAACACGAATTCTGATTTGGATTAGTGTCTATTCGTGTTAATTCGTGGTTCAGTTTTTGATTCGGAACTTCGTCAGGCAAAGCCTGACCTACTGTTGAGGTCATTGTGAAGCTGCCTCTGTCAGACATTTCGGATCTCGACATTCTTGGGGCAAGACCCGCGCGGAACGCGCTCGACGTCAACCGGCCTTACGAGTTTCTTGTTGAGCGCGAACGAAGCGCGGACGGACTGGTTGAAGACGTCGCGACGATCTTTCTGACGAATCGTGAATGCCCGTTTCGATGTCTGATGTGCGACCTTTGGAAGAATACGACGGTCGAGTCGGTGCCGGTCGGTGCGATTCCTCGGCAGATTGAGTACGCGTTGGATCGGCTGCCGAACGCTCAGCACGTCAAGCTTTACAACTCGGGAAACTTCTTCGATCCGAAGGCGATTCCGAAGGATGACTGGCCGGCGATCGTTGATCGTGTGCGGGGTTTCAAGTCGGTCATCGTCGAGAATCATCCGAAGTTGTGCGGCGATGGCTGCTTTGAATTTCGAGACATGCTGGCTGCTCATGATGTCGAGCTTGAAATTGCACTCGGTCTGGAAACCGCGCATCCGGATGTTCTGTTGCGACTGAATAAGCAGATGACAGTTGCCGATTTCTCGCAAGCAGCGACGCGGCTGCGGAGCGAAGGGATCCGGCTCAGGACTTTCATCCTGCTGCGGCCGCCGTTCCTGACCGAAGAGGAAGGCATCGAATGGGCCATGCGGTCGATCGAGTTTGCGTTCGAGGCCGGTGTGTCGTGCTGCTCGGTCGTGCCGACTCGGGCCGGAAATGGAATCATGGAACAACTCGAAGCCGACGGCCTGTTTGCGTCGCCGCAACTGGCGTCGATGGAAGTTGTGCAGGAGCGAGGCGTTCAACTCGGCGCCGGGCGAGTGTTCATGGACACGTGGGACGCGCAGAAGTTTGCGACGTGCTCAGCGTGTGCCGAAACGCGGATTCAACGCATCGCTGATATGAATCTCAGCCAGCAGGTTGTACCGAGGACCGTGTGCAACGAATGCGGAACGGGGTGAGTCGCCGTTGCTTGTGACAAAGTGTGCCACTGGCTCTGCCAGTGCCGTTTCATGGGTCGACTCGGACCACTTCACTGGCGGAGCCAGTGGCACACAATCGGCGCAGTGGTTTCAGCCTGCAAATTTGTAACTTGGCTAACGGCCGAAGCGGGTTCGGGGGCCGGTGCGGTCGGCGACTTTGGTGGGGGCCGTCGGTCGGGCGGGTTCGAAGCCCTCGATCTTGTACGAGTCGAGCATGTTGTTGACTCGGATTTCGATGCGCGTCAGCTCGTCGCCCTGCTCGCGCGTTACGAACAGGATGGCGATGCCGGGCGTGTCGGATGACAGGCGGCCGGTTCGTCCGATGCGGTGCACGTAGTCGTCGCAGAATTCCGGAACGTCGTAATTGATGATGTGCGAGATTCCGCTGACGTCGATGCCTCGTCCCACGACGTCGGTGGCGATCAACAGTTTGACTTCTCCGGCACGGACGCGTTTCATCACGCTGTCGCGTTTACGCTGTTGAAGGTCGCCGTGCAGCGTTTCGACGCCCGGAATCTTGACGCGAAACTTGTTGTACAGCTCGTCGGCGCGGCGTTTGGTTCGCGTGAAGACGATCGCCTGTTGCGGACGTTCCTGGGCGAGCAACCGGACGAGCGTCGGGAACTTTCGGTCTTCGTCGACGGTGATGTAGTACTGCTCGATCTGCCGGGTGACGACCGCGTCCTGCGACAGGTCGACCATCTCCGGTTCTTTCATGTACCGCTGGGCGAGGCGTTCGACCGGCGGCGGCAGCGTTGCTGACAGCAGCAAAGTCTGTCGTTCTGCGGGGCAGCGTTTCAGGATCTTTTCAATGTCCGGACGGAAGCCGATATCGAGCATCCGGTCGGCTTCGTCGAGGATGACGAAATCCAGCGTCGAGAGATCCAGCGAGCGGCGGTTCATCAGGTCGATGACTCGGCCGGGAGTTCCGACGACAATCTGTGCGCCGCGGTTCAGTTCGTCGACCTGGGCGCGGATGGATTTTCCACCGACGATCGAGACGACTCCGACATTCCGATTCGCTGAGAGCCTGCGGGCTTCTGCGGCGACCTGCTCGGCCAGTTCTCGCGTCGGGACCAGAATGAGGGCAAGCGGCCGCTTGGAGTCGTAGTCGATGTGCTCAAGAACGGGGACCACGAACGCTGCGGTTTTGCCCGTACCCGTGTGGGCTTGTCCGATGCAGTCCCGACCTGTCAGGGCAATGGGGATGAGCCCGGCCTGAATGGGACTAGGCGATTCAAATCCCATTTTTTTCAGGGATTTCAACATCGTGTCGCTGAGACCAAGGTCCTCAAACAGGGGGCCTGCCGGGGTGTCTGACTGACTCAAGAAACTCTCCAATACTGTAAATCATTTATACGACTCGGAATTGCACACGAAATCGGGCGCAATCACCAGTCTCCGGTGTCACGAAAGTACGAATTCGCTGGGCAAATCGGCTTTGGACGTCGGATAATCGCCTTGGGAGGTGACTTTTCGTCGTGATGAGTCCGTTGGGAGGGCTTCCTCGCCCATCGTTCGCCGACACAGATCGAAGACGAGTATTGCCGGGACGAGGTCTCTATCATCGGTGGCGAACCCGCAGGAATTGCAGATCCGGGAAGAACCGACACGAAGAGGTTGTCACTTTTTCGGTAGGGTGTGACCAGCGGAGCAAATCAAACGGCTGGTGTGCCGGCGCGGGCGACTGTCGGAGTCAACAGGTGCGAGGATTGCTCACAGATTTCCGCGCCGGCACACTGCAAATTACATTTCCGCCCGCTGGTCACACCCTACATCTGAGGAATCTAAACTGATGCCGAATGCCGCAGAAGTGATCGATATTCACAAGTATTACGACCTCGGCGGTCACATTGTAAAAGCGCTGCAGGGCGTTTCGCTGGTCGTCCCCGAGGGCGACTACATCGCGATTATGGGCTCGTCGGGAAGCGGCAAGAGTACGCTGCTGAACCTGCTCGGCGCACTCGATCGGCCGACGAAGGGTGAATACATCATCGGCGGCACGCCGGTCTCGCAGCTGAACGACGACCAGCTGTCGGGTATCCGCAACCAGATGATCGGGTTCATTTTTCAGTCGTACAACCTGGTAGCTCAGTACACGGTGCTCGAGAACATCGAAGTGCCATTGCATTATCGCAAAGGATCTCCGGCCCTGTCCGCGAAAGATCGCGCGTGGTGTCGAGAACTGGCGGACATGGTCGGACTGGGAGACCGAATGACGCATCGACCGTTTCAGCTTTCCGGCGGTCAGCAGCAGCGCGTCGCCATCGCCAGGGCTCTGGTCAGTGATCCGAAAATCATTCTGGCTGACGAACCGACCGGGAATCTCGATTCGACGACCGAAGCCGAGATCATGGAAATGCTCGACAAGCTGAACGCAGAAGGTCGAACGATCATCATGG
>JBLFXD010000033.1:0-17355 GCA_047611045.1 Planctomycetaceae bacterium
GCGGATTTTCAGCAGCAACGTGCTGCGGCCTCATCCTTTATACCGGTGACGTTTTCCATCGAAGACCGGAACAACGTTCCTGCCCCACCGGTTTCCGATCAGTCCGAAAAAGTTCATCACAAAGTCAACCACGATACCCCGGAACATCTAAAGGCTCACGGCGATCACTCTGCGGGACATTCTCACCTGAGCGACCACGACGGCGGTCATTCTGAATTCATCCTCGGGCCACATGGTGAACTTAACGGCGGACACGGTGACTCGCACGGAGGTAGCCACGACGATGATCACGGTTCCGGACACGGCGGCCACCATCACCTCGAAATCCCGCCGATGATCGGCAGCTTTTCTCGTGGCCCTGGCAACGGCAGATTGATGTTTCCTATCGATCGACTGATTGTCGTACCGCAGGATAATGCCCTGGGAGCACTTGGAGCCGGCGGCGATCCGGTGACGTTCAGCGGAGCCGGCCCGGTCGATATCAATCGCCCCGGCACAGTTTCCACCGTCGGAGGCCTGCAGACACTGTTTCGACAGAAGCTGCGACTTCCACCTCAGAACATCGTCGGAACGATTGCCGACAACGCAACGTTCACAACAACTCAAACACTCGACCAGGTGAATGCAACCTTTGCCTCCACACGGCAGCCCTACGACATTGTGGGAGTTCAACCGCCGCCGAGTACTTACAACACTGCCGTCGACGCAGCGTTTCAAGCGGCCAACACAATCAACGGACAAACAATCTTCGACCCAACGACCAGCGGAGTCATTCGATCCGGCCGCACAGAATCTGTGGCGCCGGCACCTCTCGCCCCATTTGATCGCCCATTAGCAGCCGGCGACATGCTGGACGCTTTTTACTCGTTTGACTACGTCGTCAACGTGCCAATTCCCAGCCCGAGCGCTGACGGGCTGGTCGGTCGATCAAGTGTCGGTTCCAACTCTACCGCCGTCCCAACTGACAGGCTGTACTTCGACTATTCACTCGTCAAAAACGGAGTCCCGTTCAATCGGTCCGAAAACTTCGACCGGTACACGATCGGAATCGAGAAAACGATCGGCGAAGGCGAGTTCTCTGTCGAAGTGCGCCTTCCGTTCGCCGCGTCAATGGATCACCAACTCGTCCTCGAAAATGGACGCGGAGCCGCTCAGACCGAAACGGGCAACGCTCTGGTGATCCTTAAACACGAACTCGGCTCCAACGAGCACATGATGATTTCTGGAGGTCTTGGGCTGTCGCTTCCAACCGGCAGCGACATCGAAGTGAACTCGGCGGACGGTAAACCCCTGTTGCGGCTCGTCAACGAAGCTCTCCACATGAAGCCGTTTCTGGCGATGGCCTTCGTGCCGGACGAGCACTTTTTCATGCAGAGCTTCATCGAGTATGACCTGCCCGCCGGACGCAACGAAGCGGAAGTCAATCTTGACGGCAGGGGCCTGCAACAGGTCGGCCGATTCCGAGACGCCTCGCACCTGCTGTGGGACGTTTCCGCCGGTTACTGGTCCGAGACCGACGACGAAAGTATGTTTCGACGCTGGGCCCCAGTCATGGAATTTCACTTCGACAAAGGCTTCAGTGACGGGTCGCAGGTTCGAGGCACCAGTTATCGGCTGTTCGACATCTCGATGGATCGCGAAGTGGCCAATGTTCTCGCCGGAGTCACTGTTGACCTTCACGAAGGCAAGTACTTCTCGTTCGGTTTCGGCACCGGCGTCGGCGGAAACAGCAGCAGCTCCGACGGCGAGTTTCGAGCAACACTCAACTGGCCGTTCGACTTCAAGTAGGTGTGCGATCGTCATGTCGAATCGGCGGTGACGCGAACCAGGACGCGCACAAACATTCTCGCGGTAAACGGCAACGACCAGACGGGCTCCTCAACATTGGCTCCGCAAGAAGACGACTTCGATCAGAACACGGACGACCAGGGCAACTGGCAGCCTTCGCAAAATCCTTTGTTTCGCGTACCGGATCTCCTGCCAGATGACACCGAAGCTTCGTTTTTGTCGCGAATCAGAGTGCACAAGCTTCGTGCCTACACGTGGATAGCCGTGTTGATTCTGCTGATTGCTGCACCGGTGCCAGCCTTTTACCACTACATCGAGCACCGGTTTGTCCTGGCCGCAATTCTTTTTGGATCGGCGGTGACACTTCTGGTCGCTATCGAGTCGGCTGTCCGCTTGCGCGGATTCGAACGTCGCTCCAATCTTGCCGCACTGGTACTCACCATTGCCTTCCTGATTCCGGCCTCGATGGGACCTATCTTTGGCAGTGAACAAGGACCAGGCATTGGCCTTGTGATTGTCTTTCTGGCAAGCAGTACTTATTGCCTCTCCACACGCTGGTTCTTCCTGCATTTTCTCGCATTTGTGGCTACCTGACTGACAACATGGCACCTGGCTGGCCTGGCAATGTGTCCCAACGCGGTGCTCTGCTGTTTCGTCATCACACCTCTTGCTGCATTCATCATGTGTGCCACACATGTGGAAAACCTGCGGCGGGATTTTCACATGCAGAAACAAAATCAGCGAAAACAGACCGAACTCCAAAACACGCTTACCCAACTCACTGACGAAACCGAACGTCGCAAGAACGAGGAAGCTCTGCGATCAGAAAGCGAGCGGCGCGTTAACGAACAGCAGAACCAGCTCTTCCACGTCGGACGCCTGAGCGTGATGGGCGAAATGGTCGCCGGAATCGCTCACGAGATTCACCAACCTCTGCAATCCGTCTCGAATTATTGTGGCGTCCTCGAAGCAGCGGCGAAGAAAGGACAAGCCTCTCCAACGATCGGCAACGTCGCCGGAAAGATCGTGAACCAGGTCCAGGGAATCGCAGAAATTATCCGCCGACTCCAAAACTTCACTCGAAAGAGTGAGAGCCAGCTCGGCTATGTCGAAGTCCACACACTGATCATCGACGCGTTGGAACTTTCAACAACGGAATTCACCCGGCACAAGATTCGAACTAAGTTACACCTCGATGCCAGCCAGAACGAAACGGTCGCCGACGCAGTGCAGATTCAACAGGTCCTGGTAAACCTGCTTCGCAACGCCTGCGAAGCCATACACGGGACGCCGCAGGTCAACCGCGTCGTGATCGTCACTACAGAATCGAACTCGCAAAGCATTCTCATTCGAGTCTGTGATTCCGGCCCAGGATTCGACGGTGAGTCTCATCAGATGTTTGACGCATTTTTCTCAACGAAACCAAGTGGTCTGGGAATCGGCCTGGCCCTCAGCCGAACGATCATTGAAAAACACGACGGCCAGTTGTCCGTCTCGAAGAACGCAGAATCCGGTCTGACGTTCACGATCGAGCTGCCTCTTCGAGCTACCGAACACCTGACACTTCAGTCGTAAATTAAGTCAAAGATGACAAACATGACGGAACAGCAACCAACGATTTTCGTGGTCGAAGATGATCTTGAAACTCGCAACGCCACTGAACTGCTGCTTTCGGTCTCAGGCTTCACGACGACGTGCTTCGAATCAGCAGAATCGTTGCTTGACTCGTCGGAATCACTGACCCACCTCGCCGCTTCACACTGCGTCTGCGTCCTCGCCGACCTGCGGCTGCCAGGTCTGAACGGACTGCAACTCTTTCAGCGGCTGCGAAACGACGGAATCGCGGTACCCGTAATTTTGATCAGTGGACACGCAGACGTCGAGACGATCCAGCAGGCAATCGACGCAGGAGTGAACGAGTTCATCCTGAAACCCGTGCGGCCGGCCGATCTCATCGCGACACTGCGATCGGCCACGCAGCACGAGCCGCCGCATTAAATCTCAGGACGAGCGGCCGCGCTGGCGCAGACGCTCGCTGATGTCCTGCAAGCGGCTTTTTTCAGATGGCGTCAGAGCGCTGTCGCCGTGCTGGTGAAGCTTTTCCAGAAGCTGGTCAAGCTGCTGCTCCATATCGCGGTCTTCCTCTTCCTGCTTCTGACGCTTCTCGTCTTCGCGCTGTGCCCGCCAGCGAGCGAGAACTCCCGGCTGATCATCATCCTCGGCCTCGAACTCAACCGGGCCAGACTGCTCGAGACTCGTGTAGCCTTGCGAGAAGTCGTAACCCATGAACGATTCCTCGCCGTGATCCTGACTCTGCATCTGGAACGATTCGACAAGATTCATCGGGATAATCAGAGCTCCAGCCGCCATGACCCACGTATTGTCGAACATCAAACCCGAAACCACCATCACGACTCCGACCATGGCTCCAGCTCGCAGATACCAGACTCTGGCAACGTCGGAATTAAGACGAGCATTCAGAACCAACTGGAGCATCCGACCGCCGTCAAGCGGATGCACGGGAACAAGATTGATCAGCAGGAGCAGCCAGTTCGCCTTAAAAAGCATCAGGCACAATGTCGGAACAACGACCGAGGCTCCGCCAGACATTGAGACTTCCGGGAACTCGAACGGATTAAACCACTGCGCCACGTTCGCCGAATTCAGCACCTGGACCAAGGCGATCAGACAGAGCCCAATGTTGACTAACGGTCCGCCAGCAACCGTCCAGAACTTCGACTGAAACGTCGGCGCGGGGTAACAGAATGCCAGGCCACCCATTGGCGTCAGCAGAATCTCGTCGCCGTCTCCACCGGTCACTCGTGCGGCAAGCACATGCCCAAACTCGTGAGCGACCACGCTGAGAAACAGCACGAACGCAAACGAGAGTCCAACAGCCGGAGTCCCCAGGCGATAGCACATCGCCAGAGCCAGCAGCGGGAAGAAGATGCTCATTCGCACGCGAACGGCAAACCAGCTCCCCAGCGGCAGAGACCAGAAGGCAATGCTCCGATCAGAATTCATGCAGCACCCTGACTGGCCAAGTCCAAACAAAAACGGTCTGACGAAAAACCGCAGAGCCTGCCGCAGCAATCCGCAGACTCGGGCTCCGCACAGTACGTCTGAATCAATCAAAAGGCCAGCGATTCTACTCACTCAATTCGTGGAACCGCAAACTGGCAATTCGACTCGCCGTACGCCGCGAAGAACTCAGCCAAACGCTGAAGATCCACGCCCCTTCTCGACACGCCGGCAGGCTGCCCTTGAGAGCAATCATTCCGCCCCTCTTCGGCAGAACGAGCCTGATCTGAAACCAGCCGTCAGTGCACAGACTCGCCCGCCAAACATGCGCAATCGTTAAATTCCGCTTAAGCCGAACATTCCCCGATACCGATAAACAAGAGTGACTACACAGATTTCAGCTGCAATTCATGCCGCTACTTCACGCATTCTTCTTATCGAATTCGACAGGAACTGTTCATGCTGGCCACTTTTCGCGGAAATTTCGCGGGCAACGGAGTGAGCGATTCGAGGCTTACGCAGGTCAGGCTCGCGTCAGCTGCCGCGTTGGGATGCTGCGTCCTTTGTTTCGTGCTTGGTGCCGCCGGAAGTCTGCCCGCAGCGGACGAGCGTCCAGAAGTAAGGCCAACTACGCAACGTTCCTCGCTGTTTCGCCTGCCCGGTTTTCTGGCGCGAGACCGAGAAACCAACTCGACAGCAAAGCACGCCCAGGCGAACCCGTCCCTGACTCAAGCGACGCGAATGCTGGTCCAGGCGAAGACACTCGAGGCCAACGGCAAACCGGAAGCTGCACTCCAGATGGCTCGACGAGCAGAATCGATCATCAAAGCCACCAGCCACTCGACTGGTACTCGATGGCCGAGCAGAAGTCAGAGCCCCTCACAGTACATCGCCTCGTTGAGCCAACGCATCGGCGTTACTGATAAGCAACAGGTTTGGGTCGCCGACTCACCAACGTTTGCTGACATCCCAACGTTTGCTGACATCCCAATATTTGCCGACGATCCAACGTTCGGCGACTCACCACCATTTTCCGACGATCCTCAACTGCGGACTGAACCTTCGCCGCCAACTAACGAGCCACCAGGCCCAACGGCTGCTCGTCTTCCGGAAGACCTCGTTGCTCAGTCCGCACTGTTTTTGAATTCTGACCCGCAGGAACAGAATCCAACGAGCGTCCCGGTTCCGGCAACACGGCCACAGCCAGCGGACTCCGGCGACTCCGCATTCGACAGGGGCGATCGTTCCCAAGCTCCGAAAATCCAACTGGCTAGAGCTTCCCAACCAGAGCCCCCCTCTTCGACGTCAGACGGCACAACCGATGAAACCAGTTCGCCCTTTCAGCAACTCGGCGAGATGGCAACGTGGTCTGCGATCGAACCTTCCGCTGGCGAAATTTCTGATCTTCAAAGCCGGGACGTCGACCAGACAAATCTCATCGAACTGGCAACGCAGCCGTCTCTTCCGATGGTCATCCCAGCATTGATTGACCGTCCAGTGGGAATCGACGATCAGAACGTCGCTCCGATCCCAACCCGACCAACGGACTCGATTGAAGGCTCGGCACCGGAATCTGTCACGACGACGATTCCAGTCGTACCGGAATCGAATAATCATTCGCCGCCGATGCAGCATCCAAACCGCGATTCTCGAAACGGTGATCGCCAAACGGTCATCGCCGCGCAGGATGGCGATGCACCAACCGACGTTTACGACGCCACGCCTCAGCTGTTGACTCAACCCAACGACGCAACGCTGGCAGCGACAACCGGCTCGAATGACAACGCAGCAAGTGTCTGGCAAATCGCGATCGCTCAGCTGGTTGCAACATTTCTGGGAGTCGTACTCGCCGTCGGAATCTTCCTGCTGATACGCGTCGCGGCGGTGCAACTGTTTGGGACTCGACTGGGAGTCACCTTCCACTTCGGCTCGACCAGGTCGGCTGAAACCAAAAGCCAAAACGAATCGGCAGATGTCGTGCCGTTCGGCGTTCAGTCTCCGGGCGACGCAACGGCCACGCCGATCGAACAGCCAGAAGAAACCGGACGAGCTAGCGGTGTCGCCGCTCCGGCGCACTTTCCGTTCAGAGTCGTCGGCAGTTCGAATGGCGACGACGGTTCGGCGGCGGAAGGCGACCTGAATCAACAGCAGGAAACATCAATCCTCAGATCTGTCTTCGATCAAAACCTCGACCTGATGAGCGAACTCGACAAACGAAACGGGTCCGCTGCTTGACGTGTCGGCCAACCGGCCAGCTCG
This sequence comes from Planctomycetaceae bacterium, assembly GCA_047611045.1. Lineage (GTDB taxonomy): Bacteria > Planctomycetota > Planctomycetia > Planctomycetales > Planctomycetaceae > JABMPE01. The sequence goes on from JBLFXD010000033.1 coordinate 7,069, forward strand.
ATACCGACTCCCCAACTCACCAGCAAACTCCACTCAAGACTTTCACCCCTGACCCACTGCCGTGGCCAGCGTCGCTGGCAGGAGAGCACCTTGAATCAGCCCATCACCTACGTCGGATTGGACCTCGGCACGTTCAAGACGTCGGTCGTCTGTGCCAATGGAAAACGGACAGTCGTACCCAGCGCCGTCGGCTGGCCAAAAGACCGCGTCGGTAGAGCATTGCTTGGTCGGGACATTATCTTTGGCGAAGAAATCTGGAAGCACCGAATGGCGCTGGACGTCGTTCGTCCGTTTCGGCGAGGAACTTTAAAATACATCGACGGAGCCGATGCTGGCTTCAGTCCAGACGACATCGCCAGGCACAAAGATGCCGCTCGACTCCTCGTCAATCATGTTGTCTCGACAACCGAACCGGCCAGGGGCGGGCCAATTTACGGGGTCATCGGAGCCCCATCGCGAGCGACGATACTCAACAAGCAGGTGATCATCGACGCCGCCCGAGAGACGCTGGACGCTGTCATGGTCGTTGCCGAGCCCTTCACCATCGCCTACGGAATGGACCGACTTTCCAATACCCTGGTCATTGACATTGGAGCCGGCACGATCGACATCTGCCCGATGTACGGCACCTATCCGAAAGACGCAGATCAAATCACGTTGCCAATCGGCGGGGACGCGATCGACGAAGAGTTCCATCGCCTGATGAAGCAAAGCGAACTTCAACCACAACTTACTCTGAACATGGCCCGAGAAATTAAAGAAAAGTTTGGCTTTGGCCGCGACAACGAAGACGCCGCAATCGTGACGCTGCCCGTCGCCGGTAAGCCAACTCAGATCGACGTCTCAAAGCAACTGAAGTTCGCCTGCCGATCGATCGTTCCGGGCATCGTCGAAGCGTCGCGGGAACTGATCTCGAGGTTCGACCCGGAATTTCAGTCTTCGCTGCTCAGCAATGTTCTTCTCGGCGGCGGCGGAAGCCAGCTCAAGGGACTCGACCGACTGATCGAAGAAGCGTTGCAGCCGTACGGCGAGGCCAACGTCACCCACGTTGACGACTCAGTTTTCGCCGGAGCAACCGGTGCCCTGAAAATGGCGATGAGCATGCCAGCCGAATACTGGCAGCAGATCGCCGAGCAGGCACAAGACAAGAATCAACGCGCAGAACAACCAGCGAGCGTTCCGTTACGCCGCGCTGCCTGAGTCGATTCGACCATCCACGATCAATTCAAGTTTCACCAGCGACAATTGAAGACGGGCGGCGATCGGCATTGCGGGCGACTGAAGAATCCTTCTGTCGCCCGCACCGATCACAGCCACCTCGCTGATCACCCCGATCGGCGAGACGACCACACCTCACTTCCCACGACACGTTCAGCCACTCCCCACATCACATCTCTGTGCGACATTTCCCCACCTCGTCGCCACTCAGTCCCCATCGGACATTCCATCATGAATACTTTCGCATGGCTCAAGAGCCTGTCGTCGAACCGCGCGCCCGCGCTGTCATCATCCAGAAACCGTCGTCGATCTTCGAAGGCGACTCCGCCTGCTACAACGGAACCGCTGGAGATCCGCTCGCTCCTCACCGCGACGCCGGTTCTGGCGCCGCTGGCCGACGTGACCTTGCTGTCCGGCTCGCCTTTGCACATCCCGCTGAACGGTTCGGATGCTGACGATCAGGCGTTGACGTTTTCAGCAAGCACCGACAACAACGACGTCACCACCTACGTCCCCGACGGAAACCGGAGCATCGAAATCGATGTCCAGGACTTCGGGGTGATGACCTTCGAGCTTTACGAAGACAAGGCGGCGCGAGCGACCGAGCAGATCATCGAACTGGCGCAAAGTAACTTTTACGATGGCTCCATCTTTCACCGGGTCATCGACAACTTCGTGCTTCAGGGCGGTGATCCGAACGGCGATCCTGTCGGCACCGGCGGATCATCACTCGGCGACTTCGACGATCAGTTCCACCCGGATCTGCAGCACACTTCGACCGGCATTCTGTCGATGGCCAAGTCGCTTGACGACTCCAACGATTCGCAGTTTTTCATCACCGAAGGTCCGCAACGGCATCTCGATTCTCAGCACACAGTGTTTGGCCTGTTGACCAGCGGCGAGTCTGTCCGCGAAGCGATCAGCGGAACGGCCGTCACCAACTCGGCACCAGACACTCCGGTTGTCATTAATTCGTTCAGCGTCTTTACGGACATCGAGAACGGCGTCCTGATGTTGAGTGCTCCGGAAGGTGTCACCGGCTCGGCAACAATCACAGTCACCGTCTCTGACCCGGACGGCAATGAGTCGCAGCAGACGTTTGACGTGACCATTCAGGCGGACCCGACAAACAATCAGCCGTTCCTGGCAGACATTCCGTCCGTCCGAACTCTTGTCGACACGCCAACCGAGTTGCAGCTCACGAGGATCGACCTTGAGGGCAACACGGCGACATTTCTTGACCAGAATTTGCTCAACGCCAACAGCCTGTTCATTCCGGAGGTTGCCAACGCCGACCTCGATTACTTCATCGACCAGAACACCGGCACCACAACGATCACACCGACCAACGGTCTGGTGGGAACTCACAACATCACAACCGGCGTCGGCGAGTTCCCAACGGCGATCGACTATCAACTCGTTCCGATCGAAATCGTCGCCACGGCCAGTACCTGGACGGTCTCGGCCGATGACCATCCCAACGGCAACGAAGCTGACGACGGATTCGCCGACACATTCCGAATCGTTCGCAACGGCACACGTTTCGAGGTCTACATCAATGACGTCCTGACAGCTCAGGCCGAAGAGACATCCGTTACTGACCTTGTCATCAACGGATCGGGCGACGACGACATCCTGATGCTCGACGGCGTCGGCGGAAATCCACTGCCGAGCGGTGGATTCACCTTCAACGCTGGCGGCGAGACTTCCGCAGCTGGCGACCGCGTCGACATCCCGGGCGGAACCGTTTCCTCGGTCGTTCACACGCCGTCGCTCACTGTTGCCGGCACCGGTTCCGTTTCCGTCGACGGGATCACCAACCAGTTCAACGGTGTCGAGGGAATCGTCGATCGGCTGGTCGCGACGAATCGAACGTTCAATCTGACGGACGCTGCCGAGCAGGTCGTCGTTGGTGATGACGGAACGGCAGCCAACGGAATCTCAAGAATCAGCAGCGACGGGATTGCTCTGCCGATCGACTTTGCTGATCCAACGGGATCACTGACGATCAACTCGCTCGGCGGAGACGACGACATCGCCGTTCAAGATCTCGACGGTGGAGCCTTCGGTGTCATCGCCGACGGCGGAACTGGCGACGACACGCTGATGGGCAGCACGGAAGACGACACGCTGACGGGCGGAGCGGGCGACGACTTACTGAACGGCAACACGGGCACAGACGTCTTCCGAGACGACGCCGTTGCCAGCCTGCAGACAATCCTCGCAGGCAGCTACGACGGCAACGGGGCAGACACACTCGTCTCCCTCGAGCAGGCTGAACTGAATGGCAACGCGTCGGACAATCAAATCGACGCCACAGGCTTCTCCGGCAGCGTGACGCTCCGCGGCAACGGCGGCGACGACACACTGACGGGCACGACAACTGATGACGTCCTTGAAGGCGGAACCGGCAACGACATCCTGCTTTCCGGCGCCGGTTCAGACCTCATTGACGGCGGCGACGGCGCGGACATCCTGAACGGCGGAGGCGGTGGCGACACATTGATCGGCGGAGCAGGCGACGACAATCTCGCTGGCGGCAGCGACCGAGACAGCCTGCGCGGCGATGCCGGCAATGATCGACTCTTCGGCCAGGGATCAACAGGTGACACGCTGCACGGTGGCGAAGGCGACGACCTGATTGACGGCGGCTCGGGTGACGATGTCATCTTCGAAGAGGCCGATACCGATTTCGTCCTGACCAACACGGCGCTAACCGGCAACGGCAACGACACCATCGTCTCGGTCGAGCGTGCCATCCTGTTTGGAGGCGAGTCTGACAATCGAATTGACACCTCAGCATTTTTCACGGCCGGTAAAACCAGTGTCACCATCCGTGGAAACAGCGGCGACGACACGCTGATCGGTAGCGACCTTAACGACGCGATCCTCGGCGACGCCGGCAATGACACGATCGATGGCCGTGCCGGCAACGACAACCTTTCCGGCTCAGCCGGTCGAGACCTCTTGATTGGTGGCGAAGGCAACGATCGCCTCCGCGGCCAGGGAGCGTCGTTCGACACGCTGATCGGTGGTCTGGGCGACGACATTCTCGACGGAGGAGCCGGCACCGACGTGGTCATGGAATCAGCCGACGTCGATTTCATGCTGACTTCAAACTCGATGACAGGACAAGGCACTGACACTCTACTGAGCATCGAAACCGCTCATCTCATTGGCGGAGCCAGCGACAACGTCATTGACATCAGCAACTTCACGGCATCCTACCCGCCGACTCTGGATGGCGGAGCCGGTAACGACCAACTGATCGGTTCCAGCTTCATGGATCTGCTGCGAGGTCAGGAGGGCAACGACACTCTGAACGGTGGCGGCGGCAACGACTTCCTGCAGGGCGGAGCGGGCGATGACCAGCTAAACGGTGCCGACGACAATGATGCACTGTCAGGCGGAAGCGGCAACGACACAATATTCGGAGGCCTCGGTAACGACATCGCGTTCGGCGGCACCGGCGACGACTCCATTCGAGGGGACGCCGGAGCTGACACGATCTTCGGCGGAGCAGACTCTGACGACGTCGACGGCGGTGCAGACATCGATCAGGTCGCAGGCGGAACCGGTGACGGCGCTGCCGACTCGGGCGATGTCGTGACCGGGTTGGCTGAAGAAATCGACGAGGCCTTTCAGTTCACCGTCCCGAACTGGGTTACGGAATCTTGAGTGCTCGTTACCGGTTGCCGACATCTTCGTCACGCGTCGTCGCTGAGTCGGACCAGTTCGTCGTACAGTTCCGGCCGACGCGTTCTGAGTGTGTAGTTGGGAAGACTTCGCTCGGCGGCGAGCCGACTGGGGTCCAGTTCGCAGATAATCATCTCGTCGCGGATTTCGTCGCGCTGAGTTGAGGACAGCACCTCGCCATCCGGAGCAAACACGATTCCGCCGCCGCAGTGGTGAGGGTGCGCTGGCGAGCCGGCAGGATAAGTGTCGAGGTGCCCTGCTCTGCCGGCCATGTTTGCCAGCACCGCGAAGCAGGCATTCTCGCGAGCCCTCATCGCATAACACGACGTGAAGAAGTCGATCGAGTGCTGTCGCGCCGCTGCTGCGGATTCGGGAGTGTCGCCCCACATTTTGATCCGCGCCGCATGCGGCATCAGCAGGACGTCGGCTCCCTTCAGGGCAAGGATCCGGGCGACTTCGGGAAACTGATTGTCGTAACAGATGATCGTCCCGACTTTGCAGAAACCAAGATCGTGAACCTCGATCTCGCGCCCGCCCTTGTAGTAAAGCGTCTCGTCGCGAGACAGGTGAATCTTGCGTTGCTTACCGATGTACCCGCTGGGGCCGACGAGGAACTGAGTGTTGAAAACAATGTCGCGCGGCTTTTCAGAAATCCCAACTGACAGCACCAAGCCGTACTTCTTTGCCAACTCGACGCAACGCTGAACGCTCAGTCCTTCCGGGACGGCTTCCGCAAGCTCCCAGGTTTTCGGATTGCAGTGCGAATGTATCAGCAACTCCGGAAACACGATCAATCGAGCATCCGCCTCCGCCGCCTGATGGCAGTAGGAGTCCATTTGATCGAATACCCAGTCGAGTTCATCGAACGGGCTATTCATGCTGACGGCGGCGATTTTGAAAGATTCCATGAAAATCTCCGGGAGGGTGTCACACTTGCCAGATAGGAGTTGTGCCCTCTGGCCGCCGTAAGTTCAACGCCGATGCCCTCGCGCGTCGAACTTACGGCGGCCGTTTTTGTTTGGTGCATTCATGTTTCGGCGGTGTGAGATTCCGTGACGACTCGTGCTTCGAGCCGGCCGAAAATAAGAAAAAAGCCCGGCATCCACTCAGGATGCCGGGCTATTTTTGTTTCAACGGGCGAGGATCAACGATTCGTTAACCAAGCGGCAGTTGTTCCGGCTCGATCACGAACGGGAATACTTTCACGGGATCGCCGGCTTTGAGCTTGTCCTGATACGGCAGTTGTGCCGCTCGGTCAGCTGCAAACTGCAGATGCGTCAGGCGGAGACCGGCGTAAACGTCGAGGCCAGACTCGGCAGCCACATCTGCAAAGACTTCGCCCGCCGATGCCGCGTGACGACGCACTCCGTGAATGCTCTTCTCGCGAACTTTGACGCCAGCCGCCGACAGCTTGACCAGTCCTTTGAGGAATCGTCCAACGATCGATTCAGGATTGGACGCTCGCCAGAGCCGTTCCCATTCTTCGTGGGCTTCCCAATAGTACCCGCAGTTGAACAGGTCGATAGCCAGCAGGAAATTGCGGTTCTCGTGCCAGGCGTCGGGGTCGAGCGCTGCTGGCGTTCGGCCTTTTCGACCATGGCTGTGACCATCCGGGTGCCGGATCGGGTGAGGCGTGTTGGTGGCCGGAACGTATGTGTAAGGCGGAAGCATCGCGGCTGGCAACAGTCGCGGAATCTCGTCCTTCTTTGGCAGAACTTCACTTACCAAGAGACTGATCTCCTAAATCTTCAAAAAACAGAATTCACGCTCGGTCACAACTTCGCCCCTGATCTGAACAAGTTGATCCGAGCAAAATCTGCCGAACTCTGTGGTGATGTCAGGTCGGTGTGGCGCAGAATCGAAGCATCACACCGAACAACGCGGCATTCGTCAAAACCAAAATACGCTCAAAATGGCCAATCCATGAGAGCGCTGACGAATTGCTGCAACATCCCTCACATGCAGCAATGTCGGGCAGGACAGACGGACGGCAGATCACCGAACGGCTGTGGAAACGCGACCATCCTGGCCACGAGGCGGGAACATCAAGGTGGGAAACCGGACAGCGATGACTTAACCACTCATCCAATCGCGACCGGTCTTCGGGCAGCATATCGAGCCAATTCGAGATGTTAAGATGTTCTCGCACTGCTGACTCTAAAATTTCCGAAATCAAGACAGATCGCCCGCTCACATCGGAGAACTTCGCCGGCAATGTGTTCACAAGTACGCATCTGGCTCTGAAGTTGGATCGCGAAAGAGGCCGGACCTCACGTTCGCGGACGCGTGCGAGACCGCCATGCCCTTATTACACTCCGCAAAAGTCCTCACACTCACAGCGTTTTGACGCTGCCTGCCACTCTCAATCCAACTGAATTAACCAAATCGGAGTTGTCATGTTTGGCATCAAACCCGTCGTGTTTGCATTTATCGCCGGAGCAATCATCTCCTGGGGCGTTTACGTTCCCATCGTTCATAAAGCCGCTGAGGAGCTTCACAGCAGCTTGCGAGCGTTTCTGTTCGTCGGTGTCGCTTACTTTCTAACCGCAGTGCTGATTCCTCTCTCACTGATCTTCTACTTCAACTACGACCCGACAACTAAAGGCCAAACCCCAAACTTCAACTTCATCCCGATGTCATTCGGAGTGGCCGCAGGGATCGCCGGAGCGGCCGGCGCGCTTTGCGTTATCTTTGCCGCGACCAAAGCTGGACCGGGCGGAGCACTCTACGTTGCTCCTTTGGTTTTCGCAGGAGCGCCGATCATCAACACGATCGTCACCATGACGATCTTCCATCCCGTCAAGAAGTTGCCGGATTTCCCCTTTTTCCTCGGCTTGATTCTGGCTGCTGTCGGAGCCGCTCTGGTCATGATTTACAAACCAAAACCCGACGCCCACATGCCAGCCCCAGCCGCGACGACATCGATAGTCGACGATAATGCCCCTAACGACTCCGCGGGTTAGATCACGGCGGACTTAAAGCAACGCAATCCGACAGGTCCGGCGGGCGCGAGACCGAGGTGGTCATGGCTGGCTGAACGAGTAGTCCCACGGTGTGACTCCGTCACCCGAGTGGCGGACTTCCTCGAAGTGATGCATCACTCGGCCGAGTAGTTGCGTCGGGCGTTCGAAGTAGCTGGCGAGAGCTTCTTCAACCTCGGTGGCGTCGGCAGCGTCGTCGCGCGACACCGAGTTCGACATGGCGAGAATGTAGAACTGCCCCGATCCCGGAAGTTTGATTTCAAACTCGCCGCTGTCATCGGTGGTGGCGACGTCGCCGCCGAGCGTTCGAATGCCAGCCACCGCAAACTGCTGATCCTCTTCCGCGTCGCCGGTTCGAAGGCCCGTCACCGAAAGTTTTGCGGTCCCTTTTCGTTCTACCGGCAGGACGATCACTCGAGAACCGCGGTCGGCTTTGCGATCGCCGTCGGCTGATCGATAGGTAATGCGTCCGCGAAACGCGAGGTAACGCCCATCGTTTCCGGCTTCGCTCGCGGCAAACTCCGATGGGGCATCCTGAGGCTCGCCGGCTTCCTCGGTCGTAACTTTTGACGACGTTTCTACGGGTGGAAGCGTCGTGACTCTTCCAATCCAGAAACCAATGGCAAATACAGCGGCTCCGAGTCCGGCAGCTGCCCAGATCAACGATGCCGTCAGAACCAGAACCTTCGCTCCGTCAGCTCCCTGAGGTTCCGCGACGTTTGTACTGGCAGCCGGGTTCAACGATGCCGCCGACGAGACCGGATCCACTTCCTTCACCGGCTCGTCCGTCGAGTCGCCTTCGGTCACACCGAACTCTGCCGCCGCCAGCAAGCGTTTCCACGAGTTCCCCGCCTGAGCCGTGCTTCGCCACGGGCGAGCTTCGCCGGAAGAATCACTTTCTCCCTCATCCGGACCAGGTGAGATCGGTTTTCGACCACGAACTCGAGGTGCAAGGTCGATCGGTTCCGGAGCCGACAGCGGTGGTAGATCAATCGGCTCGTCCAAGGTCCGGATGCCGGCGATTGGCTGAGGCGAGCTTTCAAGTTCCCCCTGCTGCTTTGGAAGTTCACCTTTCTGCGAAGCCCCATCGTAAGATTCGTCGCCTTTCCGGTCGTCGATGACTCGTCCTTCGACGCCGGTTCCGCCCGCACTTTGAGCGGCACTCCGGAGCGACTCGCCGCGCGACGGATCGTCGATCGATGCCAGCTCGTCGAGCGCCTGCGCCAGTTTGCTGTCGCCCATGTCGAGCCCACCATCGGGCAACGGCCTGATGGTGCCGTCGAGATCGGGAACGCGCAACGTCCAACCACAGGTCGGGCAATCGAAAACCTCGCCCGCTTTCGAGCGGGAGATTCCCAGAAACTGACGGCAGTGCTGACAACGAAACTTGATGGGCATCAGGAAGAACTCTTCGGATCAGATTCAGTCGTGCTGCCGATCGATTCATCAGCAGATTCAGCACGCTCCACCAGTAGAACGACGGCGATCGTTAGATGACCGAGCAATGCCAGAACGTCGATCACAAACACTGTCAGAGCAACGTAGGTCAGTCCTCGCACGGCCTCGCTGCCGGCGGAGTCTCCCGCACCGGACAGGATCAAACCCAGACACACCGCGACGAGCACGACCACCAGCAGTACCACCGCCGCGTTGAGCAACCAGTTGATTCGTTTTCTGACGACTGACAACTGCACCGATAGCGTCCCTCCGCATGAACCACAGTCCTCGTACGAGGCCGGCCAGTCTAGCGGGCACTTCGAAGCATCGCGACAAACTGATTGCCATTCGCTGGCGACCGCCTCAGCTTTCAATCAAACGTCAGGTCAGCCAGAATGAACGGCTCCTATAACGGATGCGAAACCAGCAGGAGACTCCCATGAAAACAATCACAGCCATCATCGCCATCTCGATGTCTCAAAGCCTGTCATCGATGGCGTATGCCCAACTCGGAAACGCTGACGCGAAGGACCTTCCGGGCTTCCCGATCCCGGAGCTGCGTGCGTACATCCCGGGAATCGCCAATGCCGTCGAGCTGATCGGGCTGAACCGCGTTGAAGACTCGTTCAACTCCCTGAAGACCGAACTCAATCCCGCCTTCCGGAACCAGGGTGCTCACGAAAAGTTTCGAGAAAGCTGGATGAAACTCTTCATGCAGGTCGGCCGGCTGCGACTCGAATTCGACTCGTACGACGTCGTCGGCTACTACCGGGTTTCCTCACAGGCTTACTTCGTCTACGGCACCGCCAACGGAGCAAACGGACCGGTCATGTTCGACTTCCGAGTCTTCCGCTACCGAGGTCGCTGGCACATCCACGGATTCAGCTTCAACATGTCCGGCTGGGACCGTAAACCAGTGATGCATGCAGACAGCGTTAGGCTCCCCGTTCCGGTG
>JBLFXD010000034.1:0-17283 GCA_047611045.1 Planctomycetaceae bacterium
CCATCGCTGTCGCAGGTGATGTCGCCCAGCACGGCGTTTCGCGTGGGTCGTTCGTTCAATCGATGAATCGGCATGATGGGAAAAAGCTGGCCGACAGCCCAACTGTCCGGCAGCGACTGAAACAAAGAAAAGTTGCAGAACGTCCCCGTCTTCATTCCTGCGTCTACCGACAGCGAGATCGGTCTCGACGTTTCGACCTGAGCAATGGACGTGGCGCTTGAAAAAGCAGGACGTGATTCAATGACGCCTGACGAAGTGCTTGCGGCAACTCCGCCGTTTAATCCGTTCCTCGATCTCCAGGAATACTCGCGACGAATTGGCATGACCAAAGAATTGGGAATCCTGACGATCGGCGGCGGCGTTCCGCGGAACTGGGCTCAGCAGGTTGCCCCTTACTATGACATTACGAATGACCGTCTCGGCACAAAGTTGCCGGTACCACGGTTCCGTTACGGAGTCCGAATCTGTCCCGAACCCGTCCACTGGGGCGGCCTTTCCGGCTGCACTTATTCCGAAGGCGTCAGTTGGGGGAAGTTCGTGCCTGAATCAGAAGGCGGACGCTTCTCAGAAGTTCACGCCGACGCCACGGTCGCGCTGCCGCTGCTGATCCGTGCGTTGTTCGAGGAACTCGACCATGGCAAATAGCAAAGACCGGATCGATTTCCTGGACTGCCCGAACTCAGCGACGCCGACATCTGCATTGTGCCTTTGCCGTTCGAAGGGACGGTCAGCTACGGCACGGGGACAGCGACTGGAGCGGCTGGCATCATCGCCGCCAGCACACAGGTTGAGTTATGGGACGACGAACTGCTCTTTGAGCTCGAGAGTCTGCAATATCACACGGCTGATGAGATCGCACCAGCGACCGACGAATCGGCAGACCGATACTTGAACCGCGTCGAAGCTCAGTGCCGGGAACTGTCAGGACCGAATCGTCTCGTGATAGGCATCGGCGGCGAACACAGCCTTACTCCTCCGCTCGTGAAAGCTGTCGCCAAAGACCGCGACGATTTGAGCGGCCTCACCGTCGTGCAGATCGACGCGCACACCGACCCTCGCGACACGTACGAAGGCACGCCGCACTCACACGCCTGCGCGATGCGCCGCCTGACCGAACGCGGAGCAAAGGTCATTGCGATCGGCATCCGAGCGATGAGTCAGCCCGAAGATGAATACGCGAAATCAGTCGGGTTGATCGACATCTACCGTGCTCAGTCCCTCGCCGAGGAGCCGGATCTGGAGCAGCGTCTCATCACCCAACTTCATGGCCTGACGGGCGATGTTTACCTGACTGTCGATATCGACGGCCTCGATCCATCGATGTGCCCCGGAACCGGCACACCGGAACCCGGCGGCCTCGGATGGTGGCAGACACTCCGCATCCTGCGGGCAGTCCTTCTCGAAAATCGAACCCGAAACCTGATTGGCTGCGACCTCGTCGAAACCGTTCCACAGCCCGACACGCAAATCAACAAATTCACCGCCGCCCGACTACTCGCAAAGATCATCGCCTACGCGAAGAGGTTGTGATTTTTCGTAGGCTGGAACAAGCTCCACGCAGTTCCGGCAGTCGAGTGTCAAAAACCCGTTCGGATTGCCGGAACTGCGCGGAGCTTGTTCCAGCCTACGATCATGCTGATTTTAAAAATCACAGCCTCGAGAGACAGTCTAATCATCGCAACGGTCGCTGTACTTCACCTTGGTTCCCACGCGGAGTGTAGGAACCAGGGTTTACGCTTCTGCGGGAAACTCAGCGTCCTCTGCGATTCAAACTTCGACACGATCACCCGCGGCGGATCGCGTCCATCGGCATCATGCGAGTTGCCCAGAGCGCTGGATAGAGTCCGCCGAGAACTCCCAGAATCGTTGCAAAGACGACGCTGAAGGCGAGCAATTCGGGACTCGCCAGCAGCCGAATGTGCTCGGGCCATTGCCAGTTGATGATCAGTGTGAGAAGCCAGCCGCAGCAGGTTCCGCAGATTCCGCCAGCCACGCCCAGGACAGCGCTCTCGTAAGTGATCAGCTTCATGACGTCGGACCGTGACCAGCCGTTCGCTTTCAGGATGCCGAATTCGATGATCCGTTCCGAGACGCTCATCAGCATCGTGTTGATGATGCTCAAGACGGCGATCGTCAATCCGATGCTCGTCATGATGGTGAGGAAGATGTCGAGGTCCGACGTGAACTCGTCGAACCGCTCCGCCCAGTCGGCCGCCGAACGGATTTCGAGTGGGTCGAGTTCTTCTTCCTCGGGATCAACTTCTGCCACGCCGTCATCCACCATCGGTATGACAGACGGTTCATCGTCGGGCGTTGGTTCGCTGTCCTGAGATGTTGGCTCGTCGGCGTCCGGCTGGCCGAAGTCTTTAATGGCGCGATCGGCTGAGCGGACGAGGTCGATCAATGGATTTCCGGAAGTTGCACCCGTCGATTTGCCCGACGTGCCCGATGCAGACCCGGCACCAAACAGCAGCGACATCGGCTGCCACGATGCCAGATCGCGGCCGCGAAACATGTCCTGCATCCACTCCACGATTTTTTCGTTTGAGATCTCACCGGTTGGCTCAACGTAGAATGAACACACGACGCCGGGATCGAATAATGACATCTTTCGAACGATGGATTGGTCAACAATGACGGCCATATCCAGCAGCAGCGATCCGCAATAGTAGATGCCCACCACTTCGAAGTCCGCTCCGTTGGCGACGATGCTGTCACCGACTCCGACGTCGAACTCCTCGGCGATCTGCTTGCTGATGACTGTTCGCGGCAGCCCTTTGTCGGACTCATTGAGGTACCGACCTTCGACAATCGCCTTTCCGTAAACGCTGTGTTTCAGCTTCTGATGAGCGGGAATGTCTGCGCCGAAAAGAAACCTCGGTGGACTGACAATGTTCTTGCCATTGATCACGTTGACCCGAACCCAGATTTCGGCACTGACGACGTTGACTCCGGGCAGCTTTTCGATCTCAGACGTCCACGCTTTCGGAATCCGCGAAAACAGCGGGATCGGTGCACCTTTCTGCATGACCAGGATGCCTGGGATTTGCCCGAATGTGTCGTCGACCGTCGCGTCAATTCCCTCGGCTACCGAAAACAGTCCGACCATACCGACAATCGCCACCGTCAGCCCGAGCAGGGACAACAGCGACCGCACCGGACGGCTTAAGAGATTTCGGACAGCGAATCGAAGCATGTGAAGTTAGAGCCTGAATGAGCAACAAATTGTCACAGCGGCCAACTGTCGGAGAAGCAATCGTCTGGCAAGATAATGAACCACGGAAGACACGGAATTGCACGGAAAGAATCCAGTGTAGAAAGCTTTCCGTGTAATTCCGCGTCTTCGGTGGTTCTCATCTTTCTGTGGGTTAATGAGTCCAGAATGCTACCGCGCCTGACGACGCTGGGGAATCGGCAGGAAAGATCGCGTCACTCTACGGCGTAGTTCGCACTCATTGCTGCGATTTCGTTTCGCATTTCTTCGACGAACGAATCTGGTTCCAGCACCGTGGCCGCCGAGCGGAAGCCGAGTACCCAGCTCATGAATGACCGAGTGCTCGAAAGTTCGACGTTCAGAATGACGCTGCCGTCGTCTTCCTGTTCGAGAGTCTGACTGACGTGCCAGACTTTTTCGGAAACATACCGAGCGGCTTCCGGGGCAAACCGAACTCGCACGCGAAACGGGTCGCCGTCCTGATGGTAGATTCCGAAGCTGTACGCGAAATGGCTCTTTAAGTCGAAGCCTGCCGGTCGGTCAAAACGTTCGTTCTGGAGCTCGACGTTGTGGAAGCGGTCGACCTTGAAATTGCGAACGCCTTCCCAGTCCGGTGATGACACCGCTGCGTAAAGCGACCCTTCGTGCTCGGTGATTCCGATCGGTCGAAGCGTGTAACGACGAGGCTTTTCCGCGCCGACCGATTCGTAATCGGCCGTGACGACTCGCAGGTCTTCGCACGCGGTGCGCAGAACGTCGATCTTGTCAGCACGCGATGAGTAGTCGGTAATGCCGACGGCCGTCTGATGAAACAGCGGCGTGAGTTGATCGAGGTACGCCAGCCCGGTCTTCCCCAGCGATTGCTCGATCTTCTGAAACGCTGAGTTTGCGGATGCCCACAGCGATGTTCCCGCCAGCCGTTCAAAGAACAGCCGGCCGAAGTACAGCGCGGCGATCTCGTCGAAGTTGAAGGTCGTCGGGACGCTCCGACTCATATCCACACGCCAGGTCTTCTTGCCGTGCGGACCGGTGGACTCGGCAAACGGAATGTCGGCTTCACGCAGCTCGTTCAAGTCGCGGCGGATGCTCTTGATTGAGACGCCCAGTTCTGAAGCAAGCTCGTCCAATGAGAGTCCGTTCGTCCTGGAAAGCAGTTTGACGATGCGCCACTGGCGTGCGAGAGGCTGAAGTTTTGACTCAGACAGCGACATTTTTTGTCCAGGGCGTGGGGGTTCGGGCAGAGTTCTGGTCGATCAGCCGCCAGGTGGGACACACTGTTGTCCCACCTGACAGAAAACGCGGAATTATCGGTTTGCATCGATCTTGTGAGCGTCGATAAGAATCATAGACTCAGGCCACTTCAAGCGAACCCATAGCGAAGCCGAGTCAAAACAAACGAAACGAAAAATTCAGGCGCGACTTTGACCTTCAAACTTCCAACGCAAAGGACTGCATCGATGGCTGCTACTGACGCCCGCTGGCACTTCATTGCCGTCCAGAGAGAACTTCGGCTAGCCGAGGTGGTCGAGATGCCACCGCCACTTCGGTAGCGGCGACCGTCGTTCTCCTGGACGCTGATTTCTAGAACGCCTGGCTCGACGCCTCACACTCAAAGTGGCCACTGCCACTCGAAAACGACTCCCAATCACTGACTTCTGCGATCGCGGTGCGCCTTCACAAGCCGGACAGCTCCGCGACATTCCTCATCCGAATTCAAAGAATGGACTCAATCATGCATAGCTTGAATCTTGTTGTGATCGCTGGAAACGCTACCCGTGACCCCGAAGTCCGATACACCGCGCAGGGCACTCCTGTCGCTGAGTTCGGACTCGCCATCAATCGCCGTTGGAAAGAGCGACGAAGCAACGAATGGCGAGAAGAGACGACGTTCGTGGAAATCCGAGTCATGGGCCAGCAGGCCGACTTCGCGAAAGCTCGCGTTCGAAAAGGAACCCCGGTGCATGTCGAAGGCCGACTGCAACTCGACCAGTGGCTGGAACGGGACTCCGGAGCGAAGCGCGAACGACTCCGCGTGCTCGGCCAACAGGTGACCGTGCTCAGTCAGCCGTTCAAGGATCGTCAGGTCAAAGACCAGCAGCCTCGAAATCCGAAGACGCCTGCCGAAACCCAACCGGAACTGGCTCTCGCGGCCGCGTTCTGAGCATCGACAAGCCGTAGGGTGGGCACCGCCCACCAGAATCAGACGTTGGTGGGCAATGCCCACCCTACAGATGACCCACGAAACCGAGCACCCCGAATGAAAACTTAACCCGCACGACAAGGAGAGCAGGATGCTACCCACAAATCACACGATGTTCGAAATCGAAACCGAAGACGCTTTCTATGATCAGACCGCCGCGTCGCTGGCGTGGCAACTTCCGCTGCCTTCAACAAAAGACGAGACCGACCAGTTTGTCTCGGCTCTGCTGGATTTCACGGCAGAGACAATGCTGCGTCGAGAAAAAATCCCCTGCCGCGACGAAGTCAGCAGCAAGATCGCCGCCTTTGCTCTGGAAGTGATGAATTCCGAGTTGCAGCACTACCGCCACGCCGCTGCTCAACGAAACTGAGAAACGAAGCAGCCTTCTGATCAGCCGCTGAAGATCCCGGGCCTGGGATCATGAAAACTGAATCGCTGAAAACGGTAACCAACGAGGCAGGTCGAGATCGATCGCCTGTGAGGCGAGTCCGAGTGGTGGCGGACTCGCCTTCTTTATATTGGTCAGGCCAGAACTTCTTCGACGACGCGGGATGGTTCGACGCCTGTCAGTCGTTGATCGAGACCCTGGTACTTGAAGGTCAGCCGGTTGTGGTCGACGCCGAGCTGATTCAGGATGGTGGCGTTCATGTCTCGGATGTGGACCGGATTTTCGACGATGTTGTAAGACCAGTTGTCGGTTTTGCCGAATTCGAAGCCGCGTTTGATACCCGCTCCGGCCATCCACATCGTGAATGCTCGACCGTGATGGTCGCGGCCGTGGTTGTCGGCGGTCAGTTTGCCTTGCGAGTAGATCGTGCGGCCGAACTCGCCGCCCCACACGATCAGCGTGTCGTCGAACATGCCTCGAAGTTTCAGATCACGGATCAAACCCGCGATCGGATGGTCGATCGAGTCGCACTGTCCACGAAGTAGTTTCGGCAGACTTCCGTGCTGATCCCAGCCTCGGTGGAAAAGCTGAATAAACGGAACGCCCTGCTCTGCCAGCTTGCGAGCGACGATGCAGTTGCGTGCGAACGTGCCCGGCTTCTCGGCGTCGGGACCGTAGAGTTCCAGCGTCTCTTTCGTCTCGCTGCCGACGTCCATGATCTCGGGGACGGACATCTGCATTCGAAATGCCATCTCGTACTGAGCGATGCGAGTCTGCGTTTCCGGATCGCCGAACTCGTCGTAATGCTCGCCGTTAATCTTGGCGATGCGGTCCAGCATTCGCCGTCGCATCTCTCGATCGATGCCTGCCGGGTTTTCGAGATACAGCACGGGATCGGTGCCGGATCGCAGTTTGACTCCCTGATGCCGCGACGGCAGAAAGCCGCTGCCCCAAAGTCGTGAATACAGTGCCTGCTTCTGCCCCGGCCCGCGCGAGATCATCACGATGTACGCCGGCAGGTTCTTGTTGAAACTGCCCAGGCCATAGCTGACCCATGCACCCATGCTCGCCTTGCCCGGCTGCTGGACTCCGGTATTGATAAACGTGATGGCCGGGTCGTGGTTAATGGCTTCGGTATGGACGGACTTGATAATCGAGATGTCATCCACGATGCCGGCTGTCTTCGGCAGAATTTCGCTGACCCACGTTCCGTTCTGCCCGTGCTGTTTGAACTTGAACATCGGAGCCACGACCGGAAACGACTTCTGCCCGGATGTCATCCCGGTCAACCGTTGGCCCTGTCGTACTGACTCGGGAAGTTCCTGACCGTGCAGCTTGCGGACTTCCGGATGGTGATCCCACGTGTCGATGTGCGACGGTCCTCCGGCCATAAACAGGTAGATCACCCGCTTGGCTTTCGGAGCAAAGTGCGGCAAACCCGGCAGCCCACCTCGACCGTTGCCGGGCGCAGCGACGGCAGACGTTGCCGACTCATTAACCAGCGACGCCAGCGCGGCCGCACCGACCGCTCGCGACGAGTTGTTCAACAGGTCGCGACGAGTCGTTCTCAGTTGGAAATCGGCGAATGAATTCATGATGTCTCGCATCTGTTGAATTTCTTGTGGCATAAAGATGCCGTTTATTGTCCGCGGGTCAGATCCGAAACGGAGTTAGAAACCGGATCGATAGTGACCGACAGATCGCCACCCATGACGATGTGCCCCGGAATGGGGACCGGAGAGAAATGCACGACGCATTTTCCGCTTTGCATGGAGGCTGACATGTCCATGGTTTCGATGGCGTAGTCCAGTTCTCGCGCCTTTGCCATTGCGACTTCAATTCCGGCAAGTAGACGAGTTTCGTATTCGTGAGATGTGCTCATGACTGGTCCTCAGAATCGGTATTCACCGTCCGTTGACGAGCTAACCGCGAGTCAGAACTTCGTCCAGGTTCAGGATCATGCTCGTGACGATTGACATGGCCGCGTGAACGGCTGCGTCGAGTGTTTCGTCTCGTGGAGATTCACCAGCCGAGATCAGCTTTGTGGCTCGTTCTTTGTCGGCTTGGAAGAGTTTCAGTTCGTCGTGGTAGGCCTGTTTGAGGATCTCGCGGACGAACGATTTTGGTCGCGTGCCGGATGCCAGTCGGTAGGCGTGATCAATCTGAGAGTCGAGCGTGTTTCCGCCTTCCTTGAGGGCTCGTTCAGCGAGTGCCCTTGACGCTTCGACAAACTGCACGTCGTTCAGCGTGACGAGTGCCTGCAGCGGAGTGTTGGTGCGGGATCGTCGAAGTGCGCACTTCTCACGAGTCGGCGCGTCGAAGATCGTCAGTGATGGCGCGGGCGACGACCGTTTCCAATAGGTATACATGCTGCGGCGGAAGAGTTTGTCGCCTTTATCCTGAGCGAATGTCGCGCCGCCGATGCTCACTTCGATCCACAATCCGCCCGGCTGATACGGCTTCACGCTGGGTCCACCAATCGTCGAGACCAGCAGACCGGAAACAGCCAGCGCGTTGTCGCGAACGAACTCGCCCTGCAGTCGAAAGCGCGGGCCGCGAGCGAGCAGTCGATTCTCAGGATCAGCTTCAAGTAGTTCTCGAGTGACTCGTGAAGACTGCCGATAGGTTGCCGACATCACCATCTGCTTGAGCATCCGTTTGATGTCCCAGCCGCTTTCGACAAAGTCGACAGCCAGCCAGTCGAGCAGCGCCGGGTGACTCGGCCATTCGCCTTGCGAACCGAAGTCCTCCAACGTTTTAACGAGGCCCGTTCCGAACAGCATGTACCAGTAGCGGTTGACGGTGACTCTGGCCGTCAGCGGGTGGTCTTTCTGCACGAGCCATTGAGCCAGCCCGAGTCGATTCGTTGGAGCCTCAGCCGGGAGCGGCGGAAGAGCTGACAGGACGCCCGGATTCACAGGGCTGTCTTTCTTCGGAGACGCATACTGACCTCGATCGAGGATAAATGTCTGCCGCATTTTCGGCACGTCCTGCATGACCATGACCGTGCTGATCGGCTTTTCAGATTCGGCAATCTTCGCCTTCAGATCACGAACCTGTTTTGAAATTTTCTGCCACGGCTTGTCGTGGTTCGCCAGGTAGAAGCTACGCAGGACGGTCACCTGCTCGGGCGAGCGTTCGTCAGGCTTCATCGCGAGCAACGGGCCAATCGGATCAGCACCAGCCAAAGCCTGAACTTCGCTATCCGACAATGCCCGGTCGAAAATCCGAACCTCGTCAATCAGGCCGGTGAAGCCGCCGCCCGGATTCCGTCGCCCCAGATGTAGCGGCGACTTCGTGCGAATCGTCGCGGACAGTCGATCCTGCTCGATGGTCCATTCCTGCGGTTTGCCATCAAAGTAAACCTTCACGCCGGCTGCCTTGTTGGAGCCGTCATAAGTCACAAAGACATGCTGCCATTCGTCCTTCTTCAGCGTGCCTTTGGTGTTGACCTTGATCGCGTTCGTCGGCCACGTGTTGACAATGTGAACCGACAGTCGCCCATTCCCGAACAGCATGTCGTAGCCGCGGTAAGAGTTGCCATCATTCATCTTCGTGATTGGTGCGCCGTTGGCATTGCCTTTCGGCTTGATCCAGCAGCCGTAGGAAAAGGCGTCTTTGTTATCGAAGTCGCCGAGCTGTCCGGCGTCGACCCAGTTGCTGGCATCGCAGTCGAACGCTTTTCCAAACTTGCCGTCGGCCCATTTCGTTTTGCCCTTGATGACGACCTTGCGTTTGGGATCAGCCAGATCGTCAAGCGTTTCGTCAAGCGGCAAGTGAGCGACCGCTCCCGTTGGCAGGAAAGCTTTCCCCTCCGACGTGGCCGACTCTTTTTCGAGCCAGGCAACGAAGTCGGGCTCGACCGCTTTGCCGCGTTCGTCGCGTTTCGCTTCGAGCGAGGGCAGCTCCTGCTTCAGGATGGCGACCTGAGCCAGTCGATCGGGATCGAAGACGTCGACGATCGGCGTCTGGTTGCCTCGCCGAGTCTGCATGCCAGGATCAGCCGCCTGATTGAAGTACGCGAAGAAGCGGTAGTAATCCTTCATCGTGATGGGGTCGTACTTATGGTTGTGGCACTGAGCACATTCCAGGCTCAGCCCCATCCACACCATGCTGGTTGTCTTGACCCGGTCGACGGCGTACTCGACGCGAAACTCTTCGGCGATCGCCCCGCCTTCGTCGGTGGTTGCGTTGTTCCGGTTGAAGCCGGTCGCGATTTTCTGCTCGACGGTCGAGTCGGGAATCAGGTCGCCGGCAATCTGCTCAACGGTGAATTCATCGAACGGTTTGTTGGCGTTGTAGGCGTTGATCGTCCAGTCGCGCCACGGCCACATGTCTCGCGGGCCGTCCGCGTGGAAGACGCTCGAGTCGCCATACCGAGCAGCGTCCATCCACATCAGAGCCATGCGTTCGCCGAAGTGTTTAGAAACAAGCAGCCGATCGACTGCCTTCTCGTAGGCGACGTTCGGATCGGATTTGGCGTCGGCAAGAAACTGGTCGATCTCGGCAATGGTTGGCGGCAGGCCCGTCAGGTCGAAGGTGACTCGGCGAAGCACTCGTTCAAGCTGAGCGGGATCACTCGGCGACAGACCGCGTTCTTCGAGGCGTTTCAGTACGAACGCGTCGATCGAATTCTTTACCCAATCAGGCTTTGAAGTCTTCGGAACAGGCGGCTTCTGCGGAGCGATGAACGACCAGTGCCCTTCCCACTTCGCCCCGGATTCGATCCACGCTTTCAGCAACGCAATCTGCTCGGGTTTCAGTTCGAGATGCGAATCAACGGGCGGCATCCGCGTGTCGGGATCGTCTGAAATGATCCGTTGCCAAGCTTCGCTTTTTGCAAGACCGCCGCTGAAGGCCTTGACGATTCCCTCTTCATCGTCAAGCCGCATTGCAGCTTCGCGATGCTTGTCGTCGGGCCCGTGACACTGAAAACAGGTCGAAGAAAGGATCGGGCGAATGTCGCGATTAAATAGCGGAGCGTCGACCGCCGACAGAAATCCTGACGGCAGCAACACGGCCGCAAGACACACGAGGCAACGGAAAGATCGGTGCAGAACGGGCATAGCGATACCGGATCAACTTGAGGGAAGAGACATCGGCAGGGGACACGTCATCTGTGAAGCGTGTCGGAGTGAGGGTTTGCCAGTCTACGTTGATCCGTGACAAATTTCAGCCTTCGTCGATCTTGCACAATAGACAAACGCGCGAGCAGGGGAGTGGTCGGCTGAGTCGTGACTCAGCAAATTCAATTCACAAAGCTGGGTCGAGACCCAGCCTACCCGTCTGCGCGGACAAACCAGCAGGGTCACGCGAACGACAAAAGTGCAAGCTCACTCACGCGGCAGCGTTCATCGCAAACCGGTTTCGCAGTGGCACCTTGAGATAGCGGACGCCGCTCGTATCGTAAAAGTAGAGCAGGTTTCGGTCGGCTGCCCAGACGGCTGAAAGCCGCACCTGCCGCGGTCCATGAATCGTGTACTGAATTCCGCAGGGCCGTCCGCCTTTGGTGAGTTCCCGTTCGATCATCCTGAACTGATCGGAAACAAGATTCTCTTTGGCACAAAGGGTCGCGTGGACAAATTCACGCAGGTCTTCGATGGTCGAAATATCGGACGGTGCAATTTCTGCGGCAGCATTGCTCATGGACAACCTCGTGGTTCGGGGCGCGAACTTTGTCGTCAATCTCTTGTGGGAATACTCAGGTCTCCCGACCGCTGTCGTCTTTGCCGTTGGCTGGTTTTCCTGAGCTGTGTGAACCAGGCAGCCGTTGCGGTCGGCTCAGAAGGTATCGGCGGTGCGAATCCAAAAGTGTTCTGTGACCGGAGACCGCTTTGCGACCTGCAGAATGCGTCGACACGAACCAGTTCCACCATCTTCCGCAGGGCGAACCGACCGTACGACCCGGCCTGAATTTCGAACAGATTGGCTCTGACTTGATAGAAGGACTGAAGTGTCATCGAGAAGCCGTAACGCAAGTCACAAAGTCACCATTTGTCGGCAGGCACGAATCAGGGGCCACAGATCGGCGCGGATTTACACGGATGGAAGGGATGATTCAGGAAGGCATCCGTGCTTATCCGTGAAAATCCGCGGCTCGACTACCTGGACCGAATGAAGGCTTCAGAAATCAACCATGCCACCAAGTGATTTGTTTAAAGATTCTTTGCGTTCCTTTGCGTCTTCGCGACTTTGCGTCAGATTACGTCCTGCCGACTACGGAAAGGACTCAAGCCGTAGCTTCCACATCCGATTGAACATGCCTCGAGGAGATAAGCTGTGCCGATTTTGACGGAAACGCAATTGCAGGAATTTGGGATCGCTTTGCTGGCTGCTGGCGGAGCCAACGAATCCGAAGCGCTGATCGTTGGCCGCAGCCTGGTTCAGGCGAACCTGCGAGGTCACGATTCTCACGGCGTCATGCGAATTCCGTTTTACGTGAAACAGGTGCAGGACGGAAAACTCAACGCGGGATCAGACCTGACCGTCGTTCAGGAATCTTCAGGCACCGTCGTCGGCGATGGAAACTGGGGCTTCGGGCAAGTGCTGTCGCGACAGCTCATGGAAAAGCTGATCGACAAAGCTTCGACGGCCGGCATCGCCTCGGGCTCGCTGCGACAGTCAGCTCACATCGGCCGACTGGGCGAGTACGCTGAAATGGCGGCTGCCCGAAACATGTCGGCGATCATCTGTGCCAACACTCACGGCGCGGCTCAGCGAGTCGCGCCTGTCGGCGGAAAGCGTCCGCGTCTGGGAACCAACCCGCTGTGCATCGGCATGCCGGGCGGCAAGAACGGACCGTTCGTGCTTGACTTCGGAACCAGCGCGACCGCTGAAGGCAAAGTCCGAGTCAAAAAAATCGCCGGTGACAAAGTTCCCGACGGCTGGGTGCTCGACCCGGAAGGCAATCCGACCAACGATCCGAACCAGCTTTACGGCGACCCTCCAGGAACCATCCGGCCGATGGGCGGCGACCAGGCTTACAAAGGCTTCGGTCTTTCATTCATGATCGAAATGCTGTGCGGAGCATTGTCAGGCGGCCAGTGTGCTTATCCCAACCCACCAGCTCCGGTTGGCAACGCGGCGTTTTTCATCGTGATCGACCCGGCGCAGTACGCCGGCTTCGAGCATCTTCAATCGGAAGTCTCATCACTTGAGGAATACGTTCGAACCGTTCCGCGCATCGACGGCGTCGAAGAAATCTTCCTCCCCGGCGACCCTGAACAACGAACGATGGCCAAACGCTCCGCCGAAGGAATCCCTCTCGACGACGGAAACTGGAACGCTCTCCTCAAACTCGCCGAGGAGCTGGGAGTCGCCGCCCCGACCGTTTAACGGGGGGCAGTAATTCCCGTAGGGCCGGTTCCCACCGGCCAACCGTCTGGTTCTGCGACCGGTAGGAACCGGCCCTAATCGGCGTCGTGCCAGTCGCGGCGACTTCGTTATGTGAGGCCAACTTTTTTCAGGCGGCTGAAGAGCGTGCTGCGGGGGATGCCCAGGCTGCGGGCGGCTTTAGATTTGTTGCCGCCGGAGTCTCGCAGAGCGCGTTGCAGGGTTTCGAGTTCGGTCTCGAATTGAGGATCGAACGACTCGGCCATGGTTGACCGTACCGTTGCTACCGTCCCGGTCGGTGGGCTCGGGACTTCGTGATCTGACTTCTCGGGTGCGTAGGATCGGGGCGACGGGCTGTTTGACGAAGCCATCGAAACCGCGCGGCGCTGAGGTTGTGCTTGCGGTCGTCGCACGGCGGTGAGGATTTCGTCGGGCAGGTCACGCAGCGTGACGGACTCGCCATCGCACATAACGACCGCTCGTTCGATAACGTTTTCCAGTTCACGGATGTTGCCCGGCCAGTGGTAATGCTTGAGTGCTTCCAGCGTTTCCTCGTCGATGTGAGAAATCCGCTTGCCTAGTTTTTCGGATGTTTTCTTCAGGAAGTAGATCGACAGCTCGAACAGATCTTCGGTCCGTTGCGAAAGCGTTGGCAGCGTGATGTTCACAACGTTCAGCCGGTAGAACAGGTCGTCGCGGAATTTTCCGTCCTTGATCAGTTGATTGAGATCCTGGTGCGTCGCCGTGATTAACCGCACGTCGACGTCGATCGTTCGAGTGCCACCTACGGGCTCGAACGATCGCATCTGTAGAACTCGCAGAAGTTTGATCTGAGTCTCCAGCGAGATGTCGCCGATCTCGTCCAAGAACAAGGTCCCGCCATGCGCCATTTCGAATCGGCCAACTCGATCTTTGTGAGCACCAGTGAAGGCACCCTTCACGTGGCCGAAGAGTTCGCTTTCCAACAGGCTCGGCGACAGCGCGGCGCAGTGCACGCGAATCAGCGGCCCGGTTCTTCTGGGACTGTTTTCGTGCAACGCCTGAGCGAGCAGTTCCTTACCCGTTCCGCTGGCTCCCTGAATCAAAACCGTTGATTCAGAAATGGCCACTTTCTGCACGGTGTCAAGGACGCGCCGAATCGCCGGGCTGTTCCCCTTGATCATCTCGCGGCGGAGTTCCTGCGACTGTTCAGGCGGTCGCGTCTTCGTGCTGCCGGTCAGCTCAGCCTGCATGATCAGGATCTGTTGTCGCTGCTCGTCGATCTTGCCGGCTTTCAGACTGATTTCATCGTTGAGCCGCGCGAAGTCCTGATGCACTTTCACGCTTCGTAACGACATCGCCGTGAACTGAGCCAGCGTATGCAGAAATGTCAGGTCTTCCGCCGTGTACGGCGTCCCGTCGTGACGTTTGCCGAGGATAGCGATGCCTTCGACTTCGTCGTCAACGACCAACGGAAACATCAACTCGCTGTGCAGGTCTTTTAACGTCAGGTTCAGCGGGTCATTGGCTGCGGCCGTCGCTCGCTGGATCGTGACTTCCTGCTTGAGCCGTTCGCCGGCTTCGGTCGAATCGGGGAATCGTTCAGGGAGCACGCCATTTCCGTCCATCGCCACGAGCTGAAATTCGTCGCTGCCTGGTTCGCGAAGATAAAGTGCTCCCATCACCGCACCGAGAACTTCCCGACACGATGCGAGCATTCGCAGGCCAAGCGAGTGTCGGTCTTCCAGTTGGTCCATCGCGCGATTGACTCGCTGCAGCGCGCGGTCGAGCTGGTATTTCTCGCGGTAGAAACGTCGGTCGATACTCTGCTGCAGCCGGTCACGGCTCCACGTTAAGACGACGACCAAGAACGTCAGCAGAACGCCGATCGACAAAACCTGCTGCAGCACGCCAGGAATGCTTTCCGAAACGTTGAAGTCATTGGCTAAGAACATTGCCAGGGCAACGCAGACGCCATAGCCAATTGTCAGGCCCTGACTGGCAAGGTGATAAAGCATGCCCCTTGTCACGAACTCGTCGACAAGCATCAGTTTGTGTCGAACGATGCCAACGGTGTACGCCAATGTAAAAGACAAGCTGGCAAGAAACATCGGAATGCGAGCACTGCCCAGCGCAAAAGCTGTCCGATCAAACAATGCCAGATACAGCGTGTAACTGACTGGGATTGCGGAGGCCAGGCTGGCAAAGAACATCCACTTGATCTGATTCCGTTCGGATGGTGTGGCCGCTGTCAGGAACTCAGTCGCCAATGCCACCAGCATCACGCAGAAGCAAAGCGCGGCGAAGGCAAGGTACACATAGATCGCTTCGCGAAGAGTCGCCAGACACCATGCTACATCCTGAACCCTCTCAATGCTCATGTCTTCATGTGTAAAGCTCCAGGCCGCAACAAGCAGCCCGGTCATCACAACCGCACTGATGATCGGAGCCGTATAAATTGCCGCGATTGTTCGTCGGGGATGATGCTCCATCGGGCCCAGCGGCCGCGGATAGCACAGAAAGAAATGCACGGAGACTGCGGGAGTGAGAAGAGCACAAACAAGGAACGGGAGATTCAGGAGTGGGCTGCTCGCAATTACCCACCAATGAAAGCCACCGATGAATGCGGCCATTGCCACCGCACACATCGCGAAGAATAGACGCACCGTATGGTCGAATGGTCGATGCCACGCGGCCAGCGCGCTGATCGCAAAAATCGCAAACTGCAGCACCAGCCAGATAAATGAGATCAGTACTTCAGAAAGTGGCATCGACTGAATAACGATCCAGCCGCGCTCGAGCTGCCCATCTCGAAGAAACTCAATCTCGACAGTGCGGTCACCGTCAATCGAAACCAGTGCCGGAAACGCGTCCTGTGGATAGGCTGAGTTCGAAGGGTCGGTGTCGGGATCCAGAACGTCGAAAGCACGGGCGTCGCGCAGGTATTGAAGCGAGGAGCAGAAGTCCAGAAATGATCTCACCGGTCGATCGCTAATCCGGACCAGTACATCCCCCTCCGCTGGCTTAGTGCCGAAATGTTCGAATTCGGCGAAGCCACGGATCACCATTCCTGAAGTGTGATTGTCCGATGCTGATTCTGGATTCTCGTCCAACGTTCCCTCGTCAGACAGTAGTCCTCGAATGCCGATGTCGGGCGTCGTTCCAACGTACCCGAGCACGAGGACGGAATAGATGACGACGGAGATTCCGAGCCCCATCACCAGCAGTTTTGGTCGTGCCAGTTCGCCGTCCATCCTGTCGAATCCCCTGCCGATCGGCGCTTTTCGGCGCCGAATTAGAAGCTGCTCAGACTGTTGAAGTAGCGGCAGTTAACACTTTCATAAGGTGTAAATGCAAGTGGCGGCGCCGATTTTGCTGATTTCCTACATTCGACAGATCATTCGCCGCTTGATTGGCACACTGAATGCATTAGGACGGATCACCCAGCTTGGCCCTCGAGAGTTAGCGGTTGACCTCGCTTCAGGTATTCGGCGCGGGACGGCAGTCTTTGACCCACTCTGCCATCCATTGCAAGACCCAGCCCGCCGATGTTTCCTGTCCCGCTCCGAGGGCCTTTTTTGTGCGCCGAGCGGGAGGCCATGAGGCTTGCAGCTGGGTCAGTCCTGCGAGGACTCGACCTGCTTCTGCAGCTTTCCGAGCAGCTCATCGTGAGCATGCAGGTACTCCTGCCGGGCTCGGTAAGCAGCGGCCGTTTCGCCAATCCCCTTTCGAAACGCGGGATCATTTTTGAGAGCCCGACGCCGTTCTTTTTTCTTCCGATTGATTTCCTCGTCGGACACGAAGAGTTGAGGGTACGACGATTCCAACCCCTTCTGGGCGGCTTCTCTGGCAGCGACGAGTTTCAGGTACTCGGGATCCGCTGCATATTTCAAATACAGTCGCGCGAGTTCGGCGGGACGACGGCTGGCAGGATGCGTCTCGAACGACGGGTCTTTGGCCATGAGAAATTCGTCGATCGACCGTGCGGCTCGATACGTGGCAAAGAGCGTGTTTTTGTAGTCGGGATCTTCCGCGTGCAGTCGTTCGCGAAGCTCATTGATTTTCTTTCGGAAGTTCTTCGTTGAACTGAAGACTTCCGGGTAAAGCCGTTTCTCGTTTTCCTTCAACTCGTCGTGACGTTTGATGAGAGCTCGGTAAGCTTCGTGTGAC
>JBLFXD010000035.1:0-17201 GCA_047611045.1 Planctomycetaceae bacterium
TCACGCAGCGTGCGTTCTGGAGTTTCACTCAATCATCGATTCGGTTCGGACTGACGACGTGCCTGCTGGGCGTCGCGGCCGTCTGGCTGACGCTGCTGCTGGTGTCGACGCTGGGAAGCACTGCCGCGTCGACCAGCGTGTCGGGAATCATTGCGACTCATGGCGGAAATATCTGTCAGTCGCTGTTGCTGCTGATGGGGCTGAAGCTGCTGTTCGAAGCGAACCTGCTGCGTCCCCTGATGAGTCGCCAGATTACGCCGATGAAGCGGTCGGCGCTGCTGATGACCGGCTCTCTGGCCAGTGTGACCATCGCTCGATTCGCCTGCGGAGTTCTCGGAGGTCTCGCCATGCCGGCACTCCTTCTTCGAGCGACTTCCGAGACTCCGCAGGATCCTGTTTTCCTGGTCATCGTGACGAGCATGTTGTTCATCGCGTGCCTGGCCGGCGAACTGCTCGAACGATACCTGTTCTTCGCGGCCGTCGCGTCGCCGCGGATGCCCGGTTCGCTAAGGAGCTGACACGCCATGCCGCCTGAAGTCGTTGACAAAACCGAACTCGATGACCTGGAACTGCCGGTCGAGTTTGAATTGCCAGTCGTGTCGGAGTCCCGGCTGCCCTCGTTCATGCACCAGCGGGACGGGCACCTGACGCGCGAGCTGTTACTCGAACCGGGCGGTTTCGGTCTGGGCCAGGTGCCCGCGAAATCGAAACCGGACGCGACAACCACGATGGTCTGCGGGTACTGCTCGACGGGCTGCGGCCTCAACATTCACCTGAAAGACGGCGCGGCCGTCAGCCTGACGCCGACCACCGAGTACCCCGTCAACCTCGGCATGGCATGTCCGAAAGGCTGGGAAGCGCTGACCGTGCTGGACTCGCCCGATCGAGCGACGCAACCACTGTTGAAAGACGCGTCCGGAAAGCAGACCCCAACCGACTGGGATACCGCGCTCACAACATTCACCGATCGTTTTAAGGAAATTCAGCAGCGTCATGGGACGGAGTCCGTGGCGTTTCTCAGCACCGGGCAGATTCCGACGGAAGAAATGGCTCTGCTGGGTGCTCTTACAAAATTCGGCATGGGCATCCTGCACGGCGACGGCAACACGCGGCAGTGCATGGCCACGTCCGTCGTCGCGTACAAGCAGGCGTTCGGCTTCGACGCGCCGCCGTACACGTATCAGGATTTCGAAGAGTCCGACGTCATCGTGCTGATCGGCAGCAACCTGTGCATCGCTCATCCGATCATGTGGGAACGCATCCTGCGAAACCCGCACGGCCCCGAGATCGTCGTCGTCGATCCCCGCATGACCGAAACCGCCATGCAGGCAACACAGCATCTGGCACTGGCTCCGAAATCCGACCAGTCGCTGCTGTACGGCATCGCGAAGATTCTGATCGACAACGACTGGGTCGACGATGCATTCATCGAGCAAAGCACGAACGGATTCGCCGAGTTCGCTGGCTTCGTCAAACAGTTCACTCTGGATCGAGTTTCAGCAGAGACTGGCCTCGCTTCCGAACAGATCGAACGCCTTGCCGAGATAATCCATGCCGGAAAACGCGTTTCCTTCTGGTGGACGATGGGCGTGAACCAGAGTTACCAGGGAGTGCGCACCGCTCAGGCGATCATCAATCTCGCGCTGATGACGGGAAGCATCGGCCGTCCCGGAACGGGAGCGAACTCGATCACCGGCCAGTGCAACGCGATGGGCTCGCGGCTGTTCAGCAACACAACCAACCTGCTGGGCGGACACGACTTCGCCAGCGACGCCCATCGCGAAAAAGTCGCGAGCATCCTCGACATCGACTCGGAACAAATCCCGCGCGAACCCTCATGGGCCTACCACGAAATCATCGAAGGCATCCTGCGGGGCAAAATCAAAGGTCTGTGGGTCGTCTGCACAAATCCGGCGCACTCATGGATCAACCAGACACAGTGCCGCGACATTCTGGAGCGACTCGACTTCCTCGTCGTGCAGGACATGTACCACACGACTGAAACCGCGAAGATGGCCGATCTGGTTCTGCCCGCAGCCGGTTGGGGCGAGAAAGAAGGCACGTTCATTAACTCGGAACGTCGCATCGGCGTGCTGAAGAAAGTCCGCAAAGCACCCGGCGAAGCGCTGTCAGACTTCTCCATCTTTCGACTGATCGCCGAGTACTGGGGCGTCGGAAAGATGTTCGAAAAGTGGAGTTCGCCCGAGGCGGTCTTCCAGATTCTCAAGCGACTCTCCGCCGGCCAGCCGTGCGACATCACGGGCGTCGAGGATTACCGCATGCTCGACATGATGGGCGGCGTGCAATGGCCGTTCGCAATATCCGTAGGGCCGGTTCCCACCGGCCATTCTTCCGATACACGGCCGGTAGGAACCGGCCCTACTTCCAACGAACGCCGCCTCTTCGAAGACGGCCGCTTCTACCACGCCGACGGTCGAGCGAAGTTTCTATTTGAAGACCCCAGGCCAATGCCCGAGCCGCCGTCGACGCAGTTTCCGCTCGTTCTGCTGACTGGGCGAGGAACGGCCTCGCAGTGGCACACGCAGACTCGAACCTCAAAGTCATCCGTGCTGAGGAAGCTCTATCCGGCGAAGCTGTACGTTGAAATCAACCCGGCCGATGCTCGAAAACGAGGCATCAAGCCACAGGACACCGTCATCGTGATGTCACAACGCGGTCGAGTCCGAGCCAGCGCCTTTGTGACCCCCAACGTCCAACCCGGCCAACTCTTCCTGCCCATGCACTACGAAGAGGTCAACCAGCTAACCGACGCCGTCTTCGACCCCTACTCAAAACAACCTTCCTACAAAGCCTGCGCAGCACAAGTACTTCGCGGGTAGGTGCGGCGTTAACAGGGTGGCTCAGACAATCTCTTTTAGATTGTCTGAGTGCGTCAGCACAGGATGTTTCGTCGTGATGGCCAATGATGTCTGAGCCTTCGGCGGCACGCCGTCAGGCTGCCGGATCATGCTGCGACAACGCAACCCGCCGGATGCAATCTAGACCGAAGCTTTCAATCTTCATCGAGAGCTGAGGATCAGACTTCGTGTGCCTTCGGCACCCAGACAATCTAAAAGAGATTGTCTGGGCTACCCTGCTATGACTGACGCCTCGTAACCTCACTTCGTCAGGTCGAGGATTTCGTTGTCTTCGAAAACGACTTTTCTAATTCGAAGCTTCGCTTTCACATCCTCGCGATCCATCTTTTTCATTCGCAGATCATCAGGGATGAATTGATTGATTTTATACAGCCCCGAATCTTTGTAGATACTGGATCCGTCGATCTTCACGTCACGTTCCAAGGCAATTCCATAGAGATGCTCGTCCAGCAGATCGTAGAACTGTAGGCTTCCGTCAACGAGTTTAATTCCCTTTGGCGAGTTATTCTGAAGGGCGAAACCAATCCGGTAGTTTCCGGACCCATTGCTTTCCTCGAACGTGTATGACCAAGCAATCAGGCTCAATGGCGAATTGGGTTTTGATACTTCGATCGACGGGTTTAGGGTAGCGTCGTCATCTGCGATTGGGAGTGTCTGGCGAGGCAACGCATCAACTTGCTCAGGTGACACGGCCGGCGTGGTCGTTTCTGCCGTTGATGCTGCATTCCTCTTTGTGATGCCGTCGAGAATTGCATTGTTGGTTGCCACGGTCATAAAAAGACAAATCCCACCCAGCACGCATCCTGCTACGGCGAAGCCCGCACCGGCACCTTTCCGAGCTACGGCGACGATTAAGCCAATCCCACCACACAGAATTGCCAGTGCAGATAGCGGCATCGTGACAACATTGATAAATGGTACCCACGACAACGGAAAAGCCAGAGCCGACAAGACGAACGCCACGACTCCGAAACTATTTGAGCTGGCCGCCCGGTGGCTTACCGTGACTGTCGGCGGTTGGACGACGATGATTGGCGTCATATCGGGGATCGGTGGCACGATTTCAACAGGCTGTGCATTGGCAGCCAACTCGGACGTCACCGGGACTCTGACTTTATTGCCGCAGTCGTTGCACCGCCCGGTTTTTCCAGCGGCGTCATTGGAAACACGGATAGTCCGATCGCAGTGTTGGCAAATGAATTCGATCATTCCTGTACGTTCTCTTTCGGATGACGTGCGTGTGAGTTTGTGCACAAGTCGTATCTCTGGAGAGAAAAAGTCGCAAGTGAGATATCTTTCGGGGCGGCGTCGGTTGGGCCAACCGGCGATGACACTGCCGGCAACAAACAGAGCTTCGTACTCGGACTTGTTACTCGGAAAGGCGTCCTTGCCAATACGCGATCTGTTCTTCGACGGGGGCTTTGCCGCCGGAGCCGAAGCTTTGCAGGGCGGCGACGGCGTTGTGGGTTCCAAGCACGTTGTAGACGGATTCGTCGATCAGGTCGCACGCCGCCTGCAGATCTTCGAGTGAGAGATCTTTCAGCTGGCACTTACGACCCTCGCATTCGGCGACCAGTTTGCCGACCGTGCCGTGTCCCGTTCGCATGGGGACTCCGCGTTTGATGAGGTATTCCATCAGCGCCGTCGCGTCCAGGAATCCGTCGTCGATCTTTTCGTTGATGCGGTCGACCTGAAGTTCGGCTCCGGCGATCAATGCCGGAGCGACTTCCAGGCAGGCTTCCACCGTGTCGAACGCGTCGAAGAGGGCCAGTTTGTCTTCCTGCAGATCCCGGTTGTAGGCCATTGGCAGGCCCTTGATCAGAATCAGCAGTTGAGTCACGTCGGCCATGACTCGTGCGGTCTTGCCGCGGATTAATTCCAGGACGTCCGGGTTCTTCTTCTGCGGCATGATGGACGAGCCGGTCGTAAACGCGTCGGGCAACTGGATGAAGCCGAACTCGCACGAGAACCAGATGATCCACTCTTCCGCCCAGGAACTCAGGTGAGCGGCGATCAGCGACAGGTCCAGCACGAACTCGACCATGTAGTCGCGGTCGCTCGACACATCCAGGCTGTTTCGCGCGACGTCTTCGAAGCCGAGCAGTTGTGCTGTTTCCTGGCGATCGATCGGCAGCGAGGTTCCGGCCAGAGCGGCGGCGCCCAACGGTGAAACGTTGACTCGTCGTCGGCAGTCGGCCAGTCGCTGGCGGTCACGTTCGAACTTCTCGGTGTAAGCCAGCCAGTAATGCGCGGCGAGGACGGGCATCGCGCGTTGCAGATGCGTATAAGCGGGCATGACGATTTCGCGGTCACGGTCTGCTCGCTCGACGAATGCGCGTTGGACGTCGAGCAGCAGTTCGTCGATCCGGTCGATGGCCGCTCGCGTGTAGAGTTTCAGGTCCGTCGAGACCTGATCGTTGCGGCTGCGTCCGGTGTGCAGCTTCCGGCCGATGTCGCCGAGCCGTTCTGTCAGCCGACTCTCGATGTGCATGTGGATGTCTTCGAGCGAAGTCTGGTGCTCCATCTCGCCGCGTTCGATCTCGCCGCGGATATTCTCCAGCTCGGAGACGATCTGATCACGCTCGTCGTCGGAAATCAGTCCGACTTTGGCGAGCATTCGGGCGTGAGCCTGCGAGCCGGTGATGTCGACATCGGCGAGCCGAGCGTCAAAGCTGATCGACTCGGTAAATTTCTCGACTCGAGCGTCCGTTGCTTCCTGAAATCGCCCGCCCCACGCTTTGCCTGTCACGATGCCGTTCCGTTCGCTGAAGTTTCAAAAATTGTGCTCAGAGAAGCTGTTTGAGTCGTGAGTCTAGACAACGGTCTCGCAATCCGGGAGCGTATGATTTCCTGAATTCTCCGATGAAAGAGGAAACCCCGACGGGATGTCGTTTTTTGGATTCCATCCGCTGATCGAACGCTGGTTTCAGAGCCGGTTTTCCGAGCCGACCGCCCCGCAGCGGCTGGGGTGGCCACACATCGAGCAGGGCGAAAACACGCTGATCGCCGCTCCGACGGGCAGCGGAAAGACGCTGACGGCGTTTCTGGCGGTGATCGATCGACTGCTGAAAGATTCGATCGCCGGGAAACTCGAAGACGGCGTACGGACGATTTATGTCTCGCCGCTGCGAGCCCTTTCCAACGACATGCATCGGAATCTTTCCGAGCCGCTGGAAGAATTGAACGCGCTGGCTGCGGAAGAGTTTCCTGACGTGCCGATTGCTGCCTTGCGGGTCGGCCTGCGAACTGGCGATTCGACGCCGTCGCAACGCGCGGCTCTGGTCCGCAAACCGCCGCACATTGTCGTCACGACTCCCGAGTCGCTGTTTCTTCTGGTGACGGCGGAGAAAGGTCGCGCGGCGATAAAGTCGGTCGACACGATCATCGTCGACGAGATTCACGCTCTGGTTCGAGACAAACGAGGTTCGCATTTGGCCCTGACGATCGAGCGGCTGGAATCTCTCTGCGAGCGGCCTTTGCAACGGATCGGTCTTTCGGCAACCCAGAAACCGATCGAGCGGATCGCCGAGTTTCTGGTTGGAACTCGTAGGCTGGAACAAGCTCCGCGCAGTTCCGGCGATCATGAGTCGGAACTGGATCCAAATGCCGGAACTGCGCAGAGCTTGTTCCAGCCTACTTCTTCTGCCGTTTGCCTTCCGCCTTCAGACTTTCCCGCGATCGTCGACGTTGGCTATTCGCGCGACCTCGATCTGAAGATCGAAGTGCCGCCGAGTGATCTTTCTGCTGTCTGCTCGACCGAGCAGTGGAGCGAGGTCAACGAGCGAATCGTCGAGCTGATCAATTCGCACCGCAGCACGCTGATCTTTGTGAACACTCGGCGAATGGCGGAACGCGTCACACATCAGCTCAGCGAGATTCTCGGCGAGGACCAGATCGGCAGTCATCACGGGTCACTGTCTTCGGCGATTCGCCTGAAGACCGAGCAGCAGTTGAAGAACGGTGAATTGAAAGCCGTTGTTGCTACGGCGTCGCTGGAACTGGGACTCGACGTTGGGTTTATCGATCTGGTGATTCAGATTGGCTCGCCGCGGGCGATCGCGACGTTTCTGCAACGGGTTGGTCGGTCTGGACACTCACTGGGGAAGACGCCGAAGGGAAGACTGTTTGCGCTGACTCGTGACGAACTCGTCGAAAGCATGGGGCTGATTCGGGCCATCCGGGGTGGGCGGCTCGACGTCATACCGATTCCCGAGTGCCCGATCGACGTACTGGCTCAGCAGGTTGTTGCCGAAGTTGCCTGTCGTGAATGGAGCACCGACGGTCTGTTTGCGTTGTGCCGTCGCGCGTGGCCGTTCAGGGATTTGAAGCGCGAAGACTTTGACGAGACGTTGAGGTTTCTCAGCGAAGGACTCACCGACCGGTCGGGTCGCGGGAAAGTCTATCTTCACCAGGACCTTGTTCAGAAGCGGCTGAGGACTCGACCGGGCGCTCGCATTGTGGCCACGTCGAACGCGGGCGCGATTCCGGAAGTTGCCGAGTTTCGAGTCGTCGCTCAGCCGGACGGTGTCGTTGTCGGCACGCTGGATGAAGATTTTGCATTAGAGTCGCACGCGGGGCAGATCATTCTGCTGGGAAATACGTCGTGGCGAATGGAAGGCGTCCGCGGCACCGACGTGCACGTCACCGATGCCGGAGGCGTGCCGCCGACCGTTCCGTTCTGGCGAGGCGAAGCTCCCGGCCGGACACTGGAACTCAGCGAAGAAGTTTCTCGAATTCGTGAGGACCTTGAATCGAAGCTGAAGGCTTTGCCGGAGACTGTGATCGCGAGTTGGTGGGAAGAGTCTGGGGCAGCGCCGCAAAGTGTGCCACTGGCTCTGCCAGTGCTGTGTGCGACACACGCGAATCTTCAAACAGGCACTGGCAAAGCCAGTGGCACACCGAATCAGGACGGCTGCCATAGTAATCATTGCCCGGCCACACAGCCTTCGGCTCAGTCCGCTGAAACTTCGGACGACCATCCTGCCACGCAGACCGAGTTTCGCAACTCGACGGCTGACATCGTTAAGTGGTTGGTTCAGGAGACGGACTGCTCGGACTACGCCGCGCGGCAGGTGGTCAATTATCTGGCCGCTCAAATTGCCGCGGTCGGAATGGTGCCCACGCAGAAGCGGGTTATCTTCGAACGGTTCTTCGACGAGTCCGGCGGGATGCAGATGGTGGTCCATGCTCCGTTTGGTTCGCGAGTCACTCAGGCGTGGGGCCTGTCGATGCGGAAGCGGTTCTGCGTCTCATTCGACTTTGAACTCCAGGCAACGGCCGACGACGACGGCTTCATTCTTTCGCTGGGGCCTCAACACAGTTTTCCGCTCGAGTCGATGTTTCCGATGCTGACTTCGGAAAATGCTCAGCGTTTGCTGGAGCAGGCGATTCTTTACATCCCGATGTTTCAGATTCGCTGGCGGTGGAACGCGAATCGGGCGTTGCTGGTTCCTCGTCGCGACAAAGGCAAACGAATCCCGCCGGCGTTGCAGCGGTTTCGCGCGGACGATTTGCTGTCAGCGGTGTTTCCGCTGCTGACGGGTTGCCAGGAAAACGTCGTCGGCGAACTGGCAATGCCAGAGCACATCCTGCTGCGTCAGACGATGGACGATTGCCTGAGCGAGGCTCTGGACATCGCCGGTCTGGTCGACGTGCTGCGGCAGGTCGAAGCCGGCGAGATTGAATTCGTCGCGCGGGACACTCGCGAGCCGTCGCCGTTTTCTTACGAGCTACTCAATTCGAATCCGTACGCGTTTCTGGACGGCGGCGAGTTGCCGGAACGCCGAGCGCGAGCGGTTTCGACTCGTCGATCGCTGACTGTCGATTCGGTGAGGGATCTCGGGCGACTCGATCCGCTGGCGATTGAGCAGGTGACTGGCGAAGCGACGCCGGTCGTTCGCAACGCTGATGAGCTGCACGATGTGCTGCTGACTCGGATCGTGGTGCCAGACGACGAAATGGAGGACTGGCGAGGCTGGCTGGAGGAACTCGTTCAGCAGCGTCGAGCGACCAGTACGACAGCAACGGGCGGAGTTACAGTCTGGACAGCGGCGGAACGGATCCCGGCTGTTCTCGCGATGTTTCCGGACTCGAAGCTTCACCCGGAGATTCAGGCACCCGACGGCGTGCGGCTGGAATGGAACGACGTCGACGGCCGCGTCGCGACGATGCGAGGCCTGCTTGAAACATCGGGACCACTGACTCACGAGGAAGCCGCTCGGCGA
Source organism: Planctomycetaceae bacterium (assembly GCA_047611045.1). Taxonomy (GTDB): domain Bacteria; phylum Planctomycetota; class Planctomycetia; order Planctomycetales; family Planctomycetaceae; genus JABMPE01. The sequence continues at coordinate 9,104 of JBLFXD010000035.1, forward strand.
ACCGGTACGAAGACGAATCAGGCATTCGCGGCGCTGGAAGCTTTGGAGGGTGAAGGGATTGTTCTGCGTGGGAAGTTTCGGGAAACGGATCAAGTTGCTCGTACGGTGGGCACCGCCCACCAGCAGGAAGGCGACGGGGTTGATGGTGGTGGGCAGTGCCCACCCTACGGAGATGATGGGCAAGTTGAATGGTGTCACCGTCGTTTATTATCACGGATTCATCGGTTGACGATGCAGGGTTTGCGGCAGCAGATTCAGCCGGTGTCGCCGGACGTGTTTCTGCGGTTTCTGACGCATCATCACGGTCTGACTTCAAAGACTCGACGAGCCGGCGTGAACGGCCTGTTCGAAGCCGTTTCGCTGCTGCAGGGGTATGATCTGGCGGCTGTCTGCTGGGAACGCGATGTTCTCCCGGCACGAATTGAGGGTTACCGGTCAGGGTGGCTGGACGAACTTTGTCTGTCCGGCGAGATTGCCTGGGGGCGATTGTTTCCGCCGAAGCGCGAAGCGGACTCCCCTGCCCTGCTGACTCGCGTTGTGCCGGTGTCGCTATTTCTGCGGAGCGACCTTGGATGGCTGACGGCTGAAGCGGCAACTGAGGATGAAGATTCGCTGAGCGCCGCCGCTCGAGAGATTCTTGACACGATGAGGAAACGCGGAGCCGTTTTTGCGTCGGACCTTCAGCAGCAGTTGAACATTGCCAGCGGCGAGTTGAACGAAGCGCTGGGCGAACTGGTCTCGCGAGGCCGAATCGCTGCCGACGGATTCGGGGGTCTGCGATCACTGCTGCAAAGTAAGCAGCCAACGCCGTCAGTGAGTCGCCGATCAGGATTGGCGAGAACTCGAAACTCGGCAGGCGACACCGGTCGATGGTCGATCTGGCAAAGGCAGCCGGAGACCGTAGAAGAGGCGACGCGGCGTGAGTCGCAATCGTCAGGCGATGAAGAGAACCCGGTCGAGCAATGGGCGTGGCAACTGCTTCGTCGGTGGGGCGTTGTGTTTCGCGATTTGCTGGAACGCGAAGCGGGAACTCCTCGATGGTGGGAGCTTCTGCAGGTTTATCGTCGACTGGAAGCTCGCGGTGAGATCCGAGGCGGACGATTTGTTACCGGCGTGGCAGGCGAGCAGTTCGCGCTGGGGGACACCGTTAAGAAACTTCGGCAACTGCGGGATGCAACTCCGGATCGTGGCAACAGTGCCATTTCAAAGACCGCCGGGATTCGAGAGGGCTTTCTTTCGTCGGGCGATGTGGGGAGCGTTCAAGAATTAAGACCCGCGGCTAGCGCCGCTGGCTCAGCGATTCTGGAAAGAGACTCGCATGCCGTGTCTCCAACCGATGAGCTGGTCATCATTTCGGCGGCCGACCCGCTTAACCTGGTGGGAATTATCACAAAGCACTCTCGCGTTCCGGCGTCGGCTCATAATCGGATTGCTTTGCTTAACGGAAAGCCGATCGCCGCGTTGATTAACGGCGAAGTCAGCTTTCTGGACATGGTCCGAGCGACTCAGCGAGACGGTCTTGCTCGAACGCTCCTCGGGCAAAGCGTGGACTTTGCGAACGACGAGAATCGCGATCCGCCGGTCGATTCCGAAGACGCGGATAAGTTGCCGCCCAGGTCGCCGCGAAAGCGTTTCGTTCGTCCGGCAATTTCCTGATCGACGAAGTCAGCGGGGGTCACCAGATCCCAGCCACACCATCCGATCCCCGGCCGCCACTTCGAAAAGCCGGTGACACTCGTGGGTTTCAGCAGGCAGGTATCAGAGTATGGGTCCGAACATCCGGCCCCCATCCCGAATGACGCGTTCGACACGCTCGTTTCATCCGATCCGGACACGCCGCAGGGGCCACGCAACCGTCAAAGTCCGCCCTCTTTGACGCCGCTTAAGTGGGCACCCTGTAACAGTTTTCACGACTGAGTAGGCGGCGGTGGCTCCCCGTTGGCGGTGAGTCGTCTGACTGTGCCAGTTGCTTCAAGCAGGGAATGTGTTCTGTCGACCAATTACGTACGGAGATTCTTCTGTTCGTTGGTCGACGCGTCATTTTCCGATTGACTTTCCGCAAGGAGGCTTTTGCCACCTCGCACAACAAGTCGGAAGCGGGAAATTCTGGCGTCAGTCTAGGCCTTTCGAACGGCGACTCTCCCTTGGATTGGATTCGCCTGGAAAATGGAAGGAGTGACTCAGATGAGACTCGCTATGAAACTCGCTGTTCTGACTGGTCTGCTCGTCGCAGGTTTTGGTCAGTCGGCTCTGGCAGGTTATTGCGGAGCTGCCAGCTACAGTTGCTGTCCGACGTCGGCGTGCTCGCCGTGCGGGGACTACGGTGCCGCAAGCTCGTGCTCGACGTGTTACAAGACCGTGCAGGACGTCGTCTATGACAAGTGTCAAGTGACGAAGTACCGCACCGTCTACGACACGGTCTGCGAGCAGCAACCTATCACCTGCACCAGGAACGTCTACGAAACGAAGTTCCGCGACGAGTGCTACACCGTTCAAAAGCCGGTCTATCAGGTTTGCCATCGAATCGTGCCGCACACCGTTTGCAAACCGGTCCAGAAAACCTGCTACCGCAACGAGCAGTACACCGTCCGAGTACCGCACACTCAGACGTGCTACCGCAACGAGTGCTACACCGTCTGCAAGCCATGCCACAAGACCTGCTACAAGACCGTCTGCTACGACGTCTGCAAGCCGGTTTACAAGACCTGCTACCGCGAAGAATGCTACACGACCTACAAACCGTGTACCGAGACGAAGTACCGAGAAGTCTGCTACACCGTCTGCAAGCCGGTCGTCGAGTGCAAACAGATCGACGTCTGCGGCGGCTCGTACAAAACCGTCGTCGAACAGTGTCCGGACAACTCATGCAGCCGCTGCGTGCAGACACCCGGAAGCTGGAACTACGACTGCAACAGTTGCCGCTCGAACTACCAGCCGGGCTGTAACCGGACCGAACGATTCTTCCAGCCGGGCTCAACAAGCTGTCGCCAGGTGTGGGTGCCGCGGACCGAAAAGAAAACGGTCATGTGCACCCGCATGGAACGCCAGACGAAACGCTGCCGAGTCCCTTACTCGGTCTGCCGCATGGTGCCTGTCCAGAAGACTCGCCGAGTTCCTTACACCACCTGCTGCATGCAGAAGGAAACTCGTCAGAAGAAGGTTCCTTACACGGTCTGCTCGACGAAAACCGAAACCCGGACTCGCCGCATTCCGTACACGGTCTGCTCGTGGCGATGCGAAACCCGGAACCGCCAGGTGCCGCACACGGTGACTTCTTTCGAGAAGCAAACCGTCTGCACGAAGGTGCCATACACGACCTGCTCGTACATCTCGGAAACGAAGACCCGCAAGGTTCCTTACACCGTGTGCCGACAGGTTTGCGAAACCCGCTACGTCAACAACACTCGCCGAGTGCCTAAGCAGGTTCCTTACACGGAAACTGTCTGCGTGCCGCGTGTGGTGTGCCGACAGGTGCCTGTCACGTCGTGCTGCCCGCAACCGTCGTGCACAACGGGATGTACTAACTGACCTGGGAAGATTCCCAGTCAATGACTCGCTGAGTCAGCATCCAATCCAAGCGTCATCCGAAAGCCGGCTTCGATCATCGAAGTCGGCTTTCGGTGTTTGTGCGACCCGAAACGTGAAGGCGTCACAGTCAGACGATCATGTATTCAGAGAGAGTTCCGTCCCGACGCGATGAAGCACTGGTCGAGACACGTCAACTTGCTTTTGTTGCCGTTTTCAAAAAGTTGACGTTACGAAGAATCTTCATCTTTGCTTTACGCGTTTGTCGCATAAAATCACGTACACACTACCGAGGCGTTTACTGCTGTCGCTGATCTGTCGACCCACCGGTCAAGGATAAGGAGCAGCCGAGATGAAGCCAGGTACGTCACACGAGGAAGCGATCTCCGGCATCAACGGTGCCATTGCCCGATGCTTTGACGAGATTGCTGACCTGCTGGAAGGTCGCTGCTCGACCGATTTCCGCATCACCACTTACCGCCGAGGTTCGGCCGTTCTCCGAGAACTCCTCTGTCCGGTCGATCGAATTTTTGACGACTCCGACCGCGAAGGTCTGGAAGACATCCCTGGTCTCAGCAAATCGCTGGCGTTGTCCATCGAGAAGTTTCTGCAGACCGGCTTGATGCCGACGCTGGAGCTGCTGCGTGGCAACGGCCTATCGCCTCGGTTCATGCGATCTGCTGACAACCCTCGTCCGCGTCGAGTGATCCACGCTCGCCACCCAGCCAGCATTCAGCGGGTGACAGCGTTGCCGCAGCCCTTTCGTGACCTCAACGAGCCATCGATCGAGCAGTTACTCAGCATCGACGCCGAGTACCGAACGAAGGCGGCCAACGAAGAACTGGTCCGAATCGCTCCACGACAATTCAACCCGACCGGTGAAGAGTGGCTGCCGATTCTGCACGCTCGCCGAAACAAGTGGCACTACACGGCAGCTTTTTCAAACACCGCGCACGCCCACCAGGAAGGCATGACGCACGACTGGGTGATCATCCACCGCGACGCTGCCGAGCACTCGGGACACTGGACCGTGATCACATCGAAGTTCGGCAAGCTGAAAAGCCGCCGCATCGTGCGAGGCCGCGAAGCGGAATGCATCGCGTTTTATCTCCGGCACCCGCACGACGTTTCAGCGGACGAGATCTTCGAGCCGCTCGTCCGAACGCAGCAAAAGCTGTTGTTCGAGATCGACTAGACGACTTTCAACATTGGTCTTCAATGAGCGGCAAGTCGCTAGCCGCCGGTATTCCTGGAAGTCAACTACCCGAGACGATCAAAACGCTCTCACGCCGAGACATCAGGAATCTTGTGGCCTGTCTGATGACGCTCAGAAAGCCTGCCAGGTAGAGGCATCGCCGTCCGAACTACTCGGGCAGCTCCTGCTTGTTTGTTTCGGGGAGGAAGAGCATCACGCAGGCGCCGACTAAAAACAGCGTGGCCAGCGACGAAACCGCGAGCCGGTAGTCCATTCCCGAGTCTCCTTTCAGCCAGCCAGAGAAGAACAACACCGGGACCGCCAGAATCCTTCCGCCGTTAAAGCAGAAGCTGGTACCGGTTGCTCGGAGATGCGTCGGAAAAAGCTCGGGGAAATAGATCGCGTATCCCGCGTGGATCCCGAGCGTCAGGAAGCCGAACACTGGCAGTATGAAGAGCAGTTGCTGGTAGGTCTGTGGTCCGTAGCAAGTTATGGGCACAATCAGGAAGGCCAGCAGTTGCATGCCAATGAATGCTCGGCGGCGGCCGAATCGTGCGCACAGCGGGCCGAAAGCCAGCAGGCCGATGCCACCACCAGCCGTCTGGATGATGCCGTAGGCGAACTTGGCTTTCTGACTGGCGACGTCTGAAGCGATGCCCGCTGCCTCGAGCATCTCACTGGCCAATCCCTGAGTCGCGACGACGACTGCCCAGAAGGTTCCAAGCCCCACAGCTCCCAGCAACATTCCAAGGATCGCGTTGCGATTCCATTTCGGATTCAGCAGCAGATCATTGAAGCTCCCAAGTTGAGCACTTCGACCTTCCGCAGCCTTCGCCTTCCACTGCTCCGGTTCTTTGACGGCCGCTCGCACCCACAGAATCAACAACGCGGGAATCACTCCAACGAGGTAGGCGTACCTCCAGTTCGCGCCGACGGCGATGCCGGCGATCGCCGCCATCCATGTTCCCAGCACGCTGGACGCGTGAAAAATTCCCGACGCGTGAGCGCGGGCTTTCTTCGGAAAAATTTCCGAGACAAGGCTGGCGGCAACAGCCCATTCGCCACCGACGCCCATCGCGACGAGAAACCTGAGCGCCGCTACGTGCCATAACTCGGTCGCGAAATACGTCAGCCCCGAAAATACCGAGTACATCAGAATCGTGATCATCATGATCGGGCGACGACCGTAGCGATCGGCGAGAGTTCCGGCTCCCAGACCTCCAACAGTTCCGCCGAGCAGAAAGATTCCCAGAAACAGGTCGCCGTACTTGGTAACGTCTGCGCCTTCGCCGCCGAGAATTTCGGCCAACATGTCGTTGCGGGTTATGTTGAAGATTTGGCCTTCGTAGACATCAAAGACCCAGCCCGCCGACGCGATCACCAGAACGAGCCACTGGTAACGAGTGATGCCAGAGTACCACGGACCTTCGGATGCTGTGGTTTCTGATGAATCGTCTGTGGGTGCTGATTCAGTCATGGCCGAAAGATCGTTTCTTAAGTTCTTATGAGGAAGAATCGATTTTGAAGAGGAGTCAGAAGAGAGAGCAGAGACATCGATCGAATCCTGACTCTGCTCTCTCCTGTTTAGAAAATCTGTTGTCAGGTCCGGCGAGTTGGAGTTTCGAATCCCCCCCCCCCTCACCCGCGGCTCAGACCGCGACCTCTCCCCCAAGGGGGAGAGGTGACAAAAAGAGAAGCGGCGTCGCTTAACTATTCCTTGTCTGATTCTGATTCTTTGTTTGAAGACTTCGCCAGGAACTCGGTTGTGAAGGCGTCGTCGACGTTGAGGCTTCCTGCGTCGACGACTTCGCACTCGACGAGTTGGTCGGCCATTTTCTGCCAGCGTTCCTTGGTCATGTTTCCGAGCGGGACGGTTCCGGTCGAGTCGACTGGCAGGCAAAGAGCCTGCAGCTCCTTCGCGCCGAATTCAAGGATGTCGAGATCCTCTTCGCTCATCTGGTCCGTCTGAGCCAGGATGAATCGGTTTGTTTCTTCTGGCTCGGACAGGTACTTCTGCCAGCCCTTCTGGACGGCCTGGGTGAAGTCTCGAACGAGGTCAGGCTTGCCCTTGATGATGGACGCTTCGGTGATGAGCGTGCTTGTGTATGGGTTAAAGCCGATTTCAGCGGCCATCAGGTTGACCGGATCTCCGCCTTCCTTCTTCGCGCTGAACGGCTCGCTGAAGACATAGGCCTGTTGAGCGAAATCCGGATTCAACAGGAACGTCGACACGTTGCCGGGGTACGGCACGATCGTGCAGCCTTCGAGCGAAACCTTTCGCTGCAGATAGTTTCCGAAGGTCGAATTCTGATTGATGGCCAGCGTCAGATTCTTCAGTCCGTCGAACTGTTTAATGCCCGACGCCTCGTGAACCATGATGCAACGCGGGCTGGTTTGCAGCGCGGCGAAGATGGCCACGACGTCGGCTTCACGGGCTCGTCCGACGAGAATCTGGTCGGCATTCGAAATCCCGAATTCAACTCGCCCGGTGGCGACGTCCTGAATGACGGGCACTCCCGGACCGCCGGGGCGGATCGTGACGTTCAATCCGGCATCTTCGAAATAACCGTGTACGAGTGCCGAGTAATAGCCGCCGTGTTCAGCCTCGGGATACCAGTTCAAGGCGAGCGTCACGCTGCGCGGGACCGGCGAGCTGGCAGCAACTCCGGTCACTTCGCTGTGGTCGGTAGCGGGGCTCTGGTCGGGGTCATTCGAGCATCCCAGGCAGAATCCAATGATCAAAATTGCCAGAAACTGGCAGAAATTCAGACCAGACAGATTTGATTGGTAGTTTTGCCGTACAGTTCGCCGATGATTCATAAACTCAATTCCTGACGGTGTTTTTGGCAATTATTCCCAGCTGATACAGGCCATTAACGACGGAATTCGACAGCCAATCGCAGTCAGAATTCCGCGAGTTGCAACCGAATGCCGCCAGGTTTAGAATCCTTCGCTTACCGCGACCGGTGGTTTCGGGATTTGATAGAGAAATTCAACCAGACTCGGAGGATACCCCTCTTGAGAGCTGGGTTGCAAATCTGGAGATAAGTACGGTGAGTCTTGATCAGAGCCTGAAACGTGGTAGTCGGTTGGTCCGAGCCCGCAACGTCATGAAGCGAGCTGAACGTATCGCAAAGCTTACGGACGAAGATCGCTGGGACGAAACCAAGAGCGTCCTGGGCATCCCGAAGACAAAAGTGCCAAAAACCGTCGCTGGCCGAAAGAAGAAGAAGAAGGTCAAAGAAGAAGACGGCGACGACAAGAAATAATAACTCGGTCGCCGCCTCTGGGCATACTGGCCAGTTGGATATTCGAACGACCGTCTGTTTTCGCAGACGGTCGTGTTTTTTTGGGGGGGCCTGCGTTACCCCCCATTAA
>JBLFXD010000036.1:0-17148 GCA_047611045.1 Planctomycetaceae bacterium
GCCGCCGAAACGACTCCGCGACCTTCGCGCGATCCGCCCACGACGACCGGCTTGCCGACAAGTTCGGGCCGATCGCGTTCCTCAACGGAAGCGTAAAACGCGTCCATGTCGACGTGCAGAATCACGGTGGGTAAGCCTTAAACAGCATGTTTCGTTGAGAGTGACAATTCATTGGATGCAAAGGCGCAGAGATTCGCAGCGTGGCAGAGTCCAAAAGATTCATGGCCACGGATGAGCACGGAGTTACACATACGGCAGTGGATGCTCCATAGGATTATCCGTGTTTTATCTGTGAGAGCTGTGGCTTTTTGGACTTTCTTGCTTGTCAGCCAGTAGGTCTGGCGTCGCCTGACGAAGCCCTGAATTGAATGTCGGCAAGGCATCCCCCGAATTTCGTCAGGCAAAGCCTGACCTACACAAAACGCGACAGTAGTCTGTCCGGTGAGTTTCACAGGCTGAAGCATGAATGGCTATGCTCCTTCTTCGTTTTCACGATTTCGAATCAGCAAGGCGGAAGAAATGCGAATCTCTTTGTTGCACGCGGTTGGTTGCTGCTTCCTGCTCGCCAGTTTTCTGCAGGCGACTCCCGTCTTTGGTCAGAATTCCGTTTCGCAGCTTGAACGAGAATTGTTGAGCGTTCCCGTAGCGAAACTCGCGGACGAGGCGGCTCGGTTTGGTGATGCCAAACGCGGTGCTGTGCTCTTTTATCAGCCGCAAATGGCGTGTCGACAGTGCCATTCGGTGGACGGTTCAAAGTCGCCACTTGGGCCAGCTCTTTCGGAAAAACGTCCGGACGCGACGGATGCGTTTCTCGTCGAATCCGTGCTGGCACCTTCCAAAGCGATTCGCAAAGAATTTCAGACGGCGGTCCTTGTGACGGACGAAGGCAAAGTAATCATCGGACTGGTGGTTGAAGAAACGGCCGAGAAGGTTGTTCTGCGTGAAGGGCGACCGCTCGGCAAATTGATCGAGATTCCTCGATCCGACATTGACGAATTCAAGCGGACAAAGCAGTCGATCATGCCACCTGGTCAGGTTGGACTTCTGGCGAGTCGGCAACAGTTTCTCGACCTGATTCGTTACCTGATCGAAATTCGAGACGGCGGCGCTCTGCGTGCGAAAGAGCTGGAGCCGCCGGCGTCGCTCTACGCGATCCGCATTCCGGAATACGAAAAGGACATCGATCACGCAGCGATGATCGCTGACCTGGACGCCGCCGCTTTCAAACGCGGACAGGCGATTTACAGCCGGCTCTGCGTGAACTGTCACGGCACTCACGACAAGCCGGGCTCGCTGCCGACGTCGCTGAGGTTTGCGACGGGGAATTTTCGCAGCGGCTCCGACCCGCACACGATGTATCAAACGCTGACTCGCGGCTTCGGAATGATGATCGCGCAGACGTGGATGGTTCCGCAGCAGAAGTACGACGTCATCCACTACGTGCGACAGGCTTATCTCAAAGAGGACAATCCGTCGCAGCATTATTCGGTTACGGACGAGTACCTTGCCGGACTCCCGAAAGGGAAATCGCGCGGGCCGGAACCCGTGCAGAACGAACCGTGGATCACGATGGACTATGGCCCGAGCCTCGTGAACACGTACGAAGTCGGCAACGACGCATCCAACTTTGCCTACAAGGGGATCGCCGTTCGACTTGATCCGGGACCGGGTGGAGTTTCACGCGGACAGTCATGGATGGTGTTCGACCATGACACGATGCGCGTGGCCGCCGCGTGGACCGGCAAAGGCTTCATCGACTGGCAGGGCATCCACATGAACGGCCGCCACAACATTCACCCTCGAATCAAAGGCGAGGTTCATCTGGCAAACCCGACCGGTCCCGGGTGGGCCGAGCCGGAGACACAGTCGTTCGCCGACCCAAGACTGCGAGGTCGCGACGACCGAATCTATGGTCCTCTGCCTCGGAAATGGGCTCACTACAAGGGGCTTTCTCACTACGGGCAGAAGACGATTATCGATTACACGGTTGGTGACACTGCCGTTCGAGAGTTGCCCGGCCTCGCCGCCCACGTCGCGACGGATGCTGTTGCTTCTCCAGCGTTCACCTTCACGCGAACATTCAATGTTGGGCCTCGGTCGCGCGATATGATTCTGCAGGTCGCTCGAGAGTCCGAAGGCAGTGACATCCTGGCAACGCTGAATCAGAAGGCGGATGGCATGGCAGTTGTGTTTGGTCATGCTGGTACGGCCGTCGCATCAACGACGTCAAAACCGAAGCCGTTGAAGTTCGACGGGAATTCGTTCGTCGAAGTTTCAGACACCAGCGACTTCGACACGACGGGTAAAGAATTCACGATCACCGCGAGGATCCGCACGAAGTCTGGCGGCACGATTCTTAGCCGTACAAAAGCTGGCGAGAAATGGATTCCCGACGGGCAGACGCTGTTCGTGAGAAACGGTCAACTCGCCTTTGACATTGGCTGGGTCGGAGCGGTTACGTCCAAACGGCGCGTGAACGATGGAAAGTGGCACGATGTCGCGATGACCTGGAATCCAAAGACGAAGCTCGTGACGTTGTTTGTCGATGGGAAGCCGGATCAAAGCCGCGAGCTTTCAACGCAGAATTCAGTTCGGAATTCCGTCCTGAGGATTGGGTTTACGAATTCAAACTTCCCCCGCCCGCAGTCGTACTTTGACGGCGATGTTCAAGATGTTCGATTTTATCAGCGACAGCTGACCAACGCTGAGCTGTCGAAGACGAAATCGCTCCCGACCGACGAAAGCCTGAAAGCAAACTGGAAGCTCGCGGGCATAGCAACTGCCGGGAAACCAGCGAAGCCCGCGGGCGAGAATGGCATTGCGGATGCATCCGGAAACGGACACCCCGGCACGATTCATTCGGATGGATCCGGCGCGAATGTGGACTCTCAGCTTGCTGCTGGAATTCAGCCGCCCGTCGCCGGTGCCGAGTTCAGCAAAAGCGATGAAGGGTCACTGCTACTTAAAATTCCCGCAGGGCAAGAACCGCTGGCCTTTACGTTGTGGTGGCAGAGGAAGGAGCCGGAAGCGGCTCTCAGGGAAGTTGTCGACGGTTTCGTCATCGAACAGCCGGGCGATGATCTTTCGAAACTTGTCAACGGCGGACCTGCTCGATGGCCGGTCAAGCTGACGACAACTCCAGTCATCACTCCTGACGATGGTGCGTTTGCCGTCGACGTTCTTTCGCACCCGACGGAAAATCCGTGGCTGGCTCAGACAAGATTGACTGGCTTCGATTTTCTGCCGGATGGTGACCGAGTCGCAGTTTGCGCATGGGATGGTGACGTCTGGATGGTCAGCGGTTTGTCGCAGTTGCCGAATGCTCATTCGAACTTATCAGTCGACAAGCCTCCGAAGTTGACCTGGCAGCGGATCGCGTCGGGTCTCTTTCAGCCGCTCGGTCTGAAGTACGTTGATGAAAAAATCTTCGTGACGTGTCGTGATCAGATCACGATTCTGCATGACCGCAACGGCGACGGAGAAACGGACTACTACGAAAACTTCAACAACGACCACCAGGTGACCGACCATTTTCACGAGTTCGCGATGGGGTTGCAGACGGACGCCGCCGGCAATTTTTACTACGCAAAGTCCGCTCGGCATGCGTTGAAGGCTCTGGTTCCTCATCACGGAACGCTGCTTCGAGTCAGCAAAGACGGATCAAAAACAGACATCATCGCCGCAGGATTCCGTGCAGCGAATGGCGTTTGCCTGAATCCGGATGGCTCGTTCATCGTCACCGACCAGGAAGGGCACTGGAATCCGAAGAACCGAATCAACTGGGTCCGCGAAGGTGGCTTTTACGGAAACATGTTCGGCTATCACGACGTGACGGACTTGTCAGACGAGGCGATGGAACAGCCGCTTTGCTGGATCACGAACGCCTTCGATCGGTCACCGGCCGAGTTGCTGTGGTGCGACTCGGATCGGTGGGGGCCGTTCAAGGGAACGCTGCTGAATCTGTCGTACGGGTACGGAAAGATTTTCGTCGTGCCTCACGAAGAACTGGACGGACAAATGCAGGGCGGCATGTGCGAGCTGCCTGTTCCGCAATTCCCGACCGGGTTGATGCGAGGTCGCTTCAACCCGCACGACGGCCAGCTTTATGCTTGCGGAATGGTTGCCTGGGGCAGCGCCCAACGACAATCGGGCGGCATCTACCGAATTCGTTACACCGGCAAGCCGGCTTACTCGCCGCTCAATCTGAAGGCGGCACCGCGCCGAGTGACGATTGCTTTGTCAGATCCTGTCGACGCGAAGTCAGCGAACGATCCGAACAACTATCGCATCAAAGTCTGGGCACTCAAACGGTCTGCCAACTACGGATCCAAACATTACGACGAACACGAGCTGACCGTCGAATCGGCATCGGTTTCCGACGACGGTAGAACGGTCGAACTTGTCGTTCCGGACGTGGCTCCAACGTGGGGGATGGAGATCCGATACGCGTTACGCGGCGCGAACGGAGAGTCAGCAACCGGCGTGATCCACAACACGATTCACAAACTCGGGAAGTGACATTGGTACGCGCTTGCGCTTTGCCATCGAGCGTAGGGTATGTCAAGCGCAGCGCCGGCGTACCAGACATCGTGAAATGGTACGCCGGCGCTGCGCTTGACATACCCTACGGAGCCGGACTTTTCCGGAACAGCGCTGCGCTCGTTCCAGCCTACATGTTTCTTAACACGGTCAACGCTTGCTGCATGTCTTCGGGCAAGGGGGCTTCGAAGGCGATGGGCATTTTCATGATCGGGTGGTCGAGCTGGATCGATGCCGCGTGGAGAGCGTGTCTTCGAAGTGGCAGGTCGGGATCGTAGAACGGTTCTGTCGGCTCTGTGCGGTTCCCGTTGGTGTCGGTGGGTTGTTCGTTGCCTGTTCGTGGTGGGTCGGGAAGTTCCAGCGGGGTGCCGTCTTTGATGATGCCAAACCTGTCGTAGAATTCGTCGGCGAGGAGCGGGTAGCCGATTTCTGAGAAGTGGATGCGGATCTGGTGGTGTCTTCCGGTCAGCGGGTGTGCTTCCACCAGCGTGTACTCGGAGAAGCGTTCGAGCACCTGGAAGTGTGTCCGAGCTGATTTCGCATCCACGGCGATGGGTTTGGCGCAGCTCAGCGAGCAGGTCGGGTTTGGTACGACGCCGATCGGCAGATCGATACTGCCTGAGTCCTCGGGCAGGCATCCTCGAACAATGGCGATGTAGGTTTTCGAGATTTCTCCGCGCGTGAATTGCTGAGTCATCTTTCGATGCGGTAGGTGGTGCTTCGGGACAATCAGGACTCCGCTGGTTTGACGGTCGATGCGATGCACGATTCCCGGTCGGATCAGGCCGGGCAATGGGGTGTGCTGATCGAAGTAAAACTGGATCGCGTTGAGCAACGTCGTCCCTTCGAATTCACCGCCGGGGTGCACAATCTGGCCAGGTGATTTGTTAACGGCCAGGATCCAGGGATCTTCGTAGATCACTTCAAGCGGCAACGACGCCGGGACGGCGACGTGATCAGGTGGGCTGAGCAGTTTGATTCGGATTAGCTCGTTCGGGCGGACGCGGTGCGAGTACTCGACCGGAATATCGTTCACGGTTACGCAGCCGGCTTTGATCATTCGCTGCAGACGGAACGTCGAGTAGTTTCGTAGATGCTTGACGAGGAACGAGTCGATTCTTTTTCCACGAAAATGCGGTTCGACGATGAATTCGCAGGTGAACGGAACGGACACGCCGCTCACTGACGGTTCACCGATGGTGCGAGACTGAGCCACTCTGACCTCGGATATGAGTGGCGAATTATTCGCGACCGATCGTCCAGCGAAGGTACGCCTCGATGAATGAATCGAGGTTCTCGCCATTGAGCACGTTCATCGGGTTGCCAAACTTGTGTCCGGTCCGAGCATCTTTGACGTACTGATCCGGGTGGAGGACGTAATGCCGAATCGTCTCTCCGCCGAAACCAATGCGTGACTTCGCTCCGCGTTTAGCAGCATTGTCGGCATCGCGTTTATCTTTTTCGACCTGGTACAGTCGAGCCGCCAGCATCTTGCGAGCCTGCGCCCGATTCTTGTGCTGACTTCGCTGGCTCTGACACTGCACGACTTCGCCAGTCGGAAGGTGCGTCAATCGGATGGCCGAATCGGTCTTATTAACGTGCTGACCGCCGGCTCCACTGGATCGGTAAGTGTCTTCACGAACGTCGCTGGCAAAATCAATTTCAATGCCGATTCCGTCGTCGAGTTCGGGAGTTGCATCGACCGCCGCAAACGATGTCTGGCGTCGACCGGCTGAATCGAACGGGCTGATCCTGATGAGACGGTGAACGCCGATTTCGGCCTTCATGTATCCATAAACGTAGTCGCCACGGATGGCGATCGTCGCGCTGCGGATGCCGGCTTCTTCACCGGGCGACAGGTCCAGCTCTTCGATCTTGAAGCCTTTCAGCTCGGCCCAGCGAGCGTACATCATGAGCAGCATTTCTGCCCAGTCCGCCGCGTCAGTTCCGCCTTCGCCAGCCTGAATCTGGATGTAGGCACCGCACGAGTCTTCGGGCTCGCCCATCATCGCTTTCAGTTCGACCTGGTCGAGGTCGACCTGGATGGTGTCGATCTGCCGCTGAATCTCGGAGACGTTCTCGGCGGAGTCGTCCTCTTCGGCGAACTCGACCAGAATCTCCAGCTCCTCGGCACCTTCGGCGAGACCCTTCAGTGGCTTAATCGAAACATTGAGGCCACTGAGTTCCGTCGTCGTTTTCTGCGCGCTTTCTGAGTCATCCCAGAATCCGGGCGCGGCCATTTTCTCGTTGATCTCGTTGAGACGTGTTTGCTGACCCTGAAGGTCGAGCGAGGTCTTGAGATGGGCAATCCGCTCAAGCAGATCTTCACAGCTCTGTTTGAGTTCCGCATCCATCCTCTGAAACCTCGAAGCGCGTTCTTGCGCAAAATGGACTGTTGAATGACCACGACCGGGGGATTATAGCCGTGCCCATCGGGGAGTCACGCGAGCGGAAAGCGGTCAATTCCGGCCACAATCGGAGCCAGGCGTCAGAACATCTGCCCGACATCGGCAGCATCGAAGGCGTTGATGAAGTGCTCGATTGACGGAATCTTCTCGCCGTCGGGCCAGATGACAGAAACGACGTCGAAGCGTGAACGATGTTCGAGCAGGCCCTTTTTCTTAAGCCAGTACAGAGCCGCCTTCGTCAGATTCTGCTGCTTTTTCTTCGTGACCGCTTCGGTGGGATGCCCATACTCGTCCGACTTGCGAGTCTTGACCTCAACAAAGACAACCGTATCCCCGTCGAGACAAATCAGGTCGAGTTCACCCCAACGTGTCGAATACTGCCGAGCGAGAATCCGCATTCGCTTTTCACGGCGCAGGAATTTCCCGGCGGCGCGTTCACCGCGATCACCAAGCAGCTTTCGAAACATGCCGGACACGTGGTTTGAATCCTGAATGACAATCCGTAGGTCAGGCTTTGCCTGACGGAGTACTGAGTTCGTAAAAATTGAACCACGAAAGACACCAAATACACGAAAACAGACTGACGTTCACAAGAATATTTTCGTGTATTCGGTGTCTTTCGTGGTTCTTAAAAATGCATTGTTTCTTCTGTTCGAACTTCGTCAGGCAGAGCCTGACCTACACAAAGGGCGTTGTCAGGTTACCCGACAGATTCTCTCTGGCTACTATGATCTTCTCGTTTCGATTGGCGGTCGTACCGATAGAGTTTTGTTTTATCTATGAGTCAGCGAATTCTCATTGCCTGTTCGGCAGGTGTTTTTCTCAGTGCCGGGCTGGTCTTCCTGATTCAGCCGTTGTTCGCTCGTTTGCTGTTGCCGGAGTTTGGCGGCTCGCCATCGGTCTGGAACACGTGCACGGTCTTTTTTCAGACAACGCTTTTGCTTGGCTATTGCTACACGTGGCTGTCGACGAAGTGGCTGTCACCTGGAAAACAAATTGCCCTGCATTGTTCGCTGCTGCTGCTGACGCTGGCACAATTGCCAGCCGGTCTGCGGTCTTTGAATGCCGACATCGCCTCGACGTCGCCGGCGCTGCGACTTCTGATGTTGCTGACATTGTCGATCGGTGGACCGTATTTCGCAGTCTCGACAACGACCCCGCTGCTGCAGCATTGGTTCAGCAAGTCCCGGCACAAGCTGGCTCGCGATCCCTACTTCTTCTACTCGATCAGCAATTGCGGAAGTATTCTCGGACTACTGGCCTACCCGTTTGTCGTGGAGCGATTGTTTGACCTTGATTCGCAAGGTCTGACCTGGTCGATCGGTTACGGAACGCTCGTCGGCCTGACAATTTTGTGCGGCGTTTTGACGTGGCGTGAGCTTCGGAGTGGACTGATCGAAGCCTCGGACGACGATCTCGAATCAGCGCGTGTCGGTGAAGAACCCGTCCCGCAAATTAAGCTGGCTGACCGGCCAATGACAAAGCTGCGACGTCTGCGGTGGATCGTCCTCGCTTTGGTCCCGTCGGCCATGATGCTGGCCGTGACGACGCGCATCACAACCGACGTCGCGGCAGTCCCGTTGTTCTGGGTGCTGCCGCTGGTCGCTTACCTGGCAACTTACATCAACGCCTTTGCACGACGGCCGCTGCTGAAGTTTGAGCGACTGCTGCCGATACTGTTTCCGGCACTGATGGTTGCCGCGTTGATGTCTCTGAAGGGCCCGGGCAGCGAACTGCGAGCCGGTGTTGAGATCATCATGTTTCTGATTTGTGGCATCGTGCTGCACGGCGAGCTGGCTGAAGACCGCCCATCGACCAAATACCTGACGGAGTATTACTTCTGGATGTCTCTGGGAGGCTGTCTCGGCGGGACGCTTGTCGGAATCATTGCTCCCGCAGTCTTTCCATCGTACGTCGAGTTTCCTCTGATTCTTGTCCTCGCCGCACTCACGCAGCGGGAGTGTCCGGTCGTCAGCGGTGGCGTGCTGTACCGAGCTTTCCGCGTGGCCGGCACCGTCATCCTGTGCGGCACAGCGATGATTGGCTGCTTCGCTCACATTTGGGCACCCACTCTCGTGATCGTGTCCCTCCTGGTCGGGTTCGCCGCTTTGGGCGTTTTCCTCCTGATGAATAATTCTCGAGGCATCGCGCTGGCACTGGCTTTGGTTCTGATTCCTGCAGCGCTGCTGCCCGACACAAACTCGCTGACTAGAAAGAGGACGTTTTTCGGCGTCCACGAAGTGACTTACGAAGAAGACGCCGAGATCGGTCTTCGGGTCCATCTTCTGGCTCACGGAACAACGATCCACGGCGAGCAGGTCATCGCCCCGGCAGCATACCGCAAGATTCCTCGCACCTATTATGTACCGACTGGCCCAATCGGCGAGGCTCTCACATTGGCCGGGGCCGACAAAGAGAGTCGCAACGTCGCGCTGATCGGACTTGGCTCCGGCGCGTTGATGACGTACTCGAAGGCGGGCGACCAGTTCGACTTCTTCGAGATCGATTCGGCCGTTCGAGACATCGCCCAGGACCCGGACTTGTTTACCTATCTGTCGTGCGGCGAAGGTAAGCAACGAGTCATCATCGGCGATGGTCGTCTCAAACTGGCCGAGGCCAAAGAAGGGGCGTACGACGTGATCGTTCTCGACGCTTTCGGTTCGGATTCCATTCCGATTCACCTGCTGACAGCGGAGGCGCTGGACATCTTCATGTCACGACTCAAGAGCGACGGCACGCTGATCATCCACATTTCAAATCGGCACATGGACCTGGAACCGGTGCCCGGTCGTTACGCCAGCGAACGAAATCTGTCGGCCCTCGCATCAATCAAAGCTGCGAGCACAGAGTTAGAGGTGGCTCAGGGGCAACGTCCAACTCACGCCGTCGTCATTTCCAGATCAGAACGATTGATCACAGAACTTGGCAAACTGAAAGGCTGGGCTCCGCCCCGCAAGAACACATCGCTCTGGACCGACAGCTATTCCAGCGTGCTCGACGTCCTGAAATTCGGACGAGACTGACTCCTTCATTTGCGAGTTGGCTTCCGGCACTCAAGTGGCGATCGACTTGCCGTCTTCAATCATCCACTTGTCTTGCGCATCGATGAAGTGCAGGCTGCCGCGGATCGCGAAGAGTCTGGCATGACGAATGCGAACTTCGAGGCGGACGATGCGACCGACCACCTCTTTGAGACGTGCGTTCTTCCATTGCAGCTTGGATTCGACCGAGTCAGTTGAACTCAGCGGCAGGCAATCGGCGAACGTGAATCCCTCGACAGGCTGGCTCTCCATATCGGTCAGTTGAAACTGAATTTCGCCGTGGGGCGCGGCGGCGTTCATCGTCAGCGAATCTTCGAGCAGCACGAGCGGCTTGGTGATAAATCGGCCCCAGCCGCCCTCGCTTTCGAGAAACATCAGCCCGTCTTTTCGCAAAGTATGCAGCAGGATCGAAGCGTTGTCCGTCACGCCGAGCCGTTTGGCATTGCGGCCTTCTCCGTGATAGAGCTTCGTTGCTGCCGAGTAGATCCGGATTTCATCGTCGGTTTCGACAAGGCACGACGGCTGAATCGCTCCTCCGCCGTGCTGACCGGAATCGTTGCACGGGATGAATGGTGTGCGGAAGCCTCGCGTGAAGCGATTGCCGTCCGGGCTGAAGGCCAGCTGGCAATCGAGTGGCCCGACGAAGCGATTGAAGCCGCGCGTCGGCTCGGTCGATTCGCAATGAAAGATCCACGGCAGTCCGACATAGCCATCGCCGTAGGGAAATACAGGCATGCCGTACAGCTCGATCAGTTCCTCATCCAAAGTGTCGGGCTGAAGGAGCAACTCGGGACCGGACCAGGTTCGGAAGTCGCTTGTCGACTGAATGCACTGCCGACGGTCTCCCCAGCCAGGCCGGACCGTCATCTGGTGCCGACCGCTGTGGCGATTGAAGAAGCCAAAGATCGGAGGCTCGGGATGCCAGTCGGCCTGCGACCACTGCTTGTCGAATCGGGATTCCCAGTTCAGCCCGTCTCGCGAGACCAGTGTGAACTCATCGGCGAGGTATCGCTTTTCACCTTCGTCCTTCGCAATCGCGTGCCAGCGATGAGTTGGGTCCGTGATCGCTCGTTCGAGAACCGGCTTCCCATGCTGATGCACGAACACTTTGAATGGGAAACCGTCAGCGGCCACCGGGTCGTGATAGACGGCTCCGCCGCTACCCTCGGGAAGCGTGAAGAGATGGTGCGGTGCTCGCTTGCCGCCTTGAGGATTAACGTCTGGCCGCAGCAACGGCTGCCAGTGCACGCCGTCGTCACTCTCGGCGATCATCAACGAGTACGGTTTCCAGTCAGCCGAGTAGAGCATGCGCCAGCGACCAGTCTCCTCATGGCGAAAGACGGTCGGCCATGCGGAAAGAGACCCGACGTTGGGCTCGCAGTAAACAGCATCGTCTCGCCATTCCGGTTGGCCCTGACGCAATTTGAGATTGTCGTAGTGATCGAACTGCCACAAATCCAGAAAGTGCCACGTACTGACGGTGTTGGGTGACTGCTGAGGACGAGTCACCGCGTCCGACTTCTGCTCAGTAGAATCCAGTGGAGCAGCGACTGCGGACAGGCTCGCAACGCTGACGACACCGGATGCTTTCAGAAAACTTCGTCTGTCCATAGCGTTGTCCTGACCGAGATGCAGTACGCAGAGAGCGACTTACGGAATCGGGGATACTACACTCGGCACGTCTTCCGTTACCGATAGAGAGTGTCCGGCTGAGTCTGCAAAAAGGAGAGTTCGAATGCTGCGGAAAGTGATTGCGACCGTCTCGCTTATCCTGAGTCTAAGTGTAACTGCCAACGCGGCGACGATCATTCACGCCGGGCGGCTGATCAATGGGCACGATGGAAAGCTCCACAAAGAGATGTCGCTGGTCGTCAACGATGGAAGAATTGTTTCCGTGAAAACCGGTTTTGTGGAACCGGCAGCCGACGACAAAGTGATCGACCTGCGGGCTTACACCGTCACCCCCGGCTGGATGGACATGCACACTCACCTGATGTCGCAACATCATAAGAAGGTGTACTCAGACCGGTTCTTCATGAACCATGCCGACTACGCGTTGCGTTCGACGGTCTATGCCAAACGAACGTTGATGGCTGGCTTCACCACCGTTCGTGATCTGGGCGACAACGGCGTGAACTCTGTGTCACTTCGAAAGGCGATTGACGAGGGCTGGGTTGTCGGCCCGCGCATTTTCACATCCGGAAAATCACTGGCGACGACCGGCGGACATGCGGACCCGACTAACGGATTGAAAGGTGATTATCGCCGCGATGCTGATCCGGTCGACGGAGTGGTGAACGGCGCCGACGATGCTCGCAAAGCCGTGCGGCAGCGATACAAAGACGGAGCCGACCTGATCAAGCTGACCGCGACCGGCGGAGTCCTCAGCCTCGCGGCCAACGGACAGAATCCTCAATTCTCAGCAGACGAACTGAAAGTCATTGTCGAGACTGCCAAAGACTACGGAATGACGGTCGCCGTCCACGCTCACGGAACTGAGGGAATGAAGCGGGCCGTCCTGGCAGGCGTCGATTCGATCGAGCATGGAACTTTCATGACAGACGAAGTCATGACTCTGATGAAAGAACGAGGAACGTATCTGGTACCGACGATTTCGGCCGGCGTCTGGGTCGCGGAGAAAGCTCAGGAAGACGATTACTTCCCCGCGATCGTGCGTCCGAAGGCCGCCGCCATCGGTCCAGTCGCCCGGCAGATGTTTGCCCGAGCCGTGAAGGCGGGAGTGAAGATTGCCTTTGGAACCGATTCCGGAGTTTCAGTGCACGGCGAGAACGCGCAGGAATTCGAGTGGATGGTCGAAGGCGGCATGTCCCCAATGAAAGCGATTCAGGCCGCAACGCTCGAAGCATCGCGCCTGCTGAAAGTCGACGACCGACTGGGCACGCTTGAAGCTGGCAAGATCGCCGATATCGTCGCCGTCAAAGGAAACCCGATCGACGACATTCGAGCCACTCGCGACGTCGTCTTCGTCATGAAAGAAGGAGTCGTGTTCAAGACACCCGCTTCGAACGACGAATGATCCCATTCGTAGGGTGTGACCAGCGGAGCGAATCAAATGGCTGGTGTGCCGGCGCGGGCGACTTTCGTGTCACCAAAGTGTCAATGAAACGTAAAAGATCCCCGCGCCGGCACACCGCCACGCACGTTTGGCCCGCTGGTCACACCCTACGTTCGCGCAGCCACGTCGTGGTTAAATGTCGTCCCGGAGCTATTCGGCGGCGAGCAACTCATCGACGAAGACGTGACCGCCTTGCACCAACCGTCGAGTCATGAAGACTTCGCCGATGAGGATGGCGACAAACGCCAGCAGCAGCAGGTGCCAGAGTTCGATTCTCGACGCCTCGGATTCCAGGGATTCGAAGAGTTCTTCCGGAGTCTCGATGCGGTGCAGTCGTTCTTCGTCGGTCAGTTCTGTCCAGAGTTCGTCAGTGAGCGGCGTGAGTTCAGACTCGGTGCGGTCAAAGTTGACGACAAAGAACTCGTCGTTGGCTGGGTTCGCGTCTTCGTTGGCCGTTGGCCGCTTGCGGAGTCGATAGGTTCCGGGCAGGTGCGTTTGATCAAGCCGGACCATGGGTCGAAGTTCGTCCCCAGCTGCCAGAGCTTCAAGTTCTTCGCCGTCCGGGTTGATGAAGACCCAGTTGGCTGGGTCGTCTTCCTGAGGAATCGGAAACAGCAGCGGCGATCCGGTATCGACGTTGCGGGTGACTCGGCCCGAGGCCAGTTGGAAGATCCATTCGTGCAGAAAGGCGACGTAGTCGGGACGTGCGGGCAGCGTCGTCCAGTCGGCATCCAACGTCGACGTCATCATCGCAACGCGACCGCGACCAAACGGGCGGGAGAGAAGGAAGGCATCGCCGTTTGAATAGCTGCCCGCCGTTGACGCGACAGGCCGGCGGGTGGAATCGGAGTCGTCTTCTGCGACGCTCTCGGCAGTCGCTTCTTTTTCTGGTGAAGCGGCGGCCTCAGCGGGCAGCTCCGGTCGAAGCGTCGTTGCGAACCAGCGAGTGAATCTTGCATCAAGGAGTCCGTCGTCGCCTCCGGTTTGAAACTGGCTGATCCACGGGAGCTGCAGGCTCTCGCTGAGGATCGTGATTGGCGCCTCTTCGATGCCGACGGGTGCTGACGCGACGTCGGTCAGCCATGCCGGCAGCAGTCCGCGGCCACGATCGAACATTCGCGAATTGTACCACTGCTCATCGATCTGGTCTCCGAGCGCAATTCCCAGCCCGCCGCCGTTGTCGACGAACTCTTTGATCGAGTCGAGCTGCTGGTCAGTCAGGCGCGGAACGTTGGCCAGCATGACGACCTGCGCATCGCCGATGCTGGCTTGAGAGAAAGACGCCGCACGAACCGTGCGAGCGGCGATCCACGGAGTCGGGTTCGCCACAGCGGAAAGGGCGCTCTTTGCGAAGAACACTTCCGATCGTGCGGGGTCGGGACTGCTGCTCCCATCGACCAGCAGAATCGGCAGCGCATCCGTGATTTCGATGGCCGCCTCCGAAAGGTCGTCACCTGGCAGGCTGTCTTCGTCAATCGACACGGCCAGCACGTGTGAACCCGACGTTCGGAATCGATGCTCGAACTCGACGGTTGCCTGACCGTCCGGTTCGACGCGGACAGAGATCGTTTTGTCGGCGAGCCGTTGCCCGTCGACTTCCAGATAGACTTTTCGATTTGACGCGGCCTTCGCTCCCGAATTCTTCAGCCGAGTTCGGATGCGGACGGGGAAGTTGACGACGGTCAGTTCCCGGGAAAGCTGGAGACGATCCACCGCGTCGTTGTTCTGCCGAGCCTGTTGCTTTTGCGTACTGACGACCCAGACGTCTGCGGGCACAGTCGATTGTTCTCGCAGCTCTTTAAGTTGCAGCCAGAGATGCTCGTCCGCGTCTCGCCACGGGTGAAGCTGTCCGTCCGTCACAACGACGACATGGCGTGACACATTGCTTCCCGCGTTGACCATCTGCAGGCCTCGCAGGATTCCATCGTTCAGTCGTGAAGATCCTGAAGGCTTTGGAAGATCGTCTAGCGATTCCCGAATCAGGTTACGATCCCTTGTCAGTGAAGGAACCTTTGCTTCGACGGTTCCTCGAGCGTCGATCAGACCAACTGTTTCTCCTGGTCCCAGTTGATCGACAAGGGTTTTCGCCCAGCTGACAGCCTGTTCTCGCGGCGTCTGCGCTTTGGCGTTCCAGTCGGTGCTGTACGAGCTGTCGATCACGATGGCGATGTCGCAAGCCGGCTTCGAGGCAAACGTGTTGGCAAGCCCGCCGGACAGCCACGGCCTCGACAGAGCGATCGCGATCAGAGCGATCATGCCCATGCGAAGTGCCAGCAGCAGTAACTCTTCGAGCTTGATCCGACGCCGGGCGTTGCGACCGATTTCGAGGAACTGCATCGCCCCCCACTCGACCGTGTCGTACTTTCGTCGGCTGAGCAGGTGCGCGAGGACCGGCAGCGAGACTCCCGCTAACCCGGCCAGCATCCAGGGATTGATAAAGTCGAACGACATGTTTCAGCGTTTAAGGTTTCTCTGAAGCTAGTTTTTGCGACAGCTTCATCAAGAGGACGTAGGGTATGTCAAGCGCAGCGCCGGCGTACCATTGAGAACGCCGATGGAAACATGGTACGCCGGCGCTGCGCTTGACATACCCTACGGAGGCGGAAATCTGCGACGTCGTAAGAACCGGCCAGCATAACGTCATTCGACCTTCGGCGGGCGACACATCAACGAGTTGGTGGCGGCTTCTGCGTTCTTGTTTTCGAACAGGACTTCGAACACTTCTCGGGTGATGGGCATGTCGATGCTGAATTTGTCGGCGAGCTGCTGAACGCTTCGAGTCGTCCGCACGCCCTCCGCGACGGCAGACATGCTGCCGAGAATCTGGTCCAGCGTTTCCCCTTTGCCAAGCCGCTCGCCGACGTGGCGGTTGCGGCTGAAGCCGCTGACACAGGTCGTGATCAAATCGCCGATGCCGGCCAGGCCGAACAGCGTGTTGGCGTCCGCTCCGAAGGCGGCACCGAACCGTGTCATCTCGACAAGCCCGCGAGTCATCAGGGCTGACTTGGCGTTGTCGCCAAATCCGAGTCCGTCGCCGATTCCGACAGCAATGGCCAGTACGTTCTTCAACGCTCCGCCGAGTTCCACGCCGACCACGTCTTCGTTGGTATAAACGCGGAATCGATCGGTCGAGAACACATCCTGTACCTGAACGGCCAAACTGTGATCAGCAGACGCTGCGACGACGCTGGCTGGCAGCCGTCTAGCAATTTCTTCGGCGTGACTCGGCCCGGCCAGAACAACGACACGATCGTTGCCGAGTACTTCAGTGATGATCTCGCTGGGTCGAAGTAGCGTCTCGTTTTCGATCCCCTTCAGCACGCTGACGATCGGGACCGGGGCGGTCAGAGCGTCGCGATGCTTGGTCAGAGCGTCGCGCAGGAAAGCCGTTGGAACCGACACAACAATCATATCGGTATCGGCGACGGCGGCGGCGATGTCAGAAGTGATCGCGATGGCGTCGGGAAGGTTGATACCGGGCAGCAGTCTCTGGTTCTCCCGGTTCTGCTGCATCTGTGCGGCGTAGTCCGGATTTCTCGCCCAGATCGAAACGGAATGATTGGGTTGTTCGGCGAGAAGGACTGAGCAGGCTGTCGCCATGGCTCCGCCGCCGAGAATGGTGATCTTCATCGTGGTTTCTGTCCGATGAGTCAGATTGAGTTGAAATGTGTTTGGGAGCAGAGCGTCATCATTCGCTGCGTATCACGCGGATTATTTGCTTGCACGGAGTTTTGCTTTTCACTTTGGAAGGGTCGGTTGAATTCTGATGGAGGTGTCTCTGGCGAATCAGTTGCTTTTACGAAACGCGATTTGCTCGTTTCCGAATCCTGACCTAGGGTTGAATGCTTGGGTGAGTTTCTCAAGTGGAATCGGGCAACTGACAGTTCGTCAGTTCGTCTGCTGGCTGGCCGATCACCGACATGGTGTTTGCCAGAAATGTTTGCCAGAAGGAACATCGTAATGAACGTGTCTGCCCTCCAACAGCCGGGTCAATCGACTGAGACTTTCGAAGATCGCCGAAACCGCAGCGGCGAAGTTCGCCCGGAAGGAATGCCGGAACGACGTCAGTTTCGCGACGCTCGAA
>JBLFXD010000037.1:0-17128 GCA_047611045.1 Planctomycetaceae bacterium
AATGGCCCGGCGTTCGCGCACCCCATCCGTCCGGCTGAAGCTCATCCATGATCACCGGCAACAGATCATCGAGTTCGGTTTCGCCCAACGATGCCTGTTTCCCTCGGAAACCCGGCATGAAGACCAGTCCGCTTGCCTGGTGCTCGACGAGGCCTTTTAGCAGTCGGCAGTTTTCGGAGGTGAGCTGACCTTCTTCCACCCCGACGTCTCCCAGGAAGACAACGTCAAATTTCGACAACTCATCGAGCCCCTCGGGAAACTGCTTGATGTAGTCCTTGTTGCCGCCGCCGACTTTGCCCAGGTCCGGGTGAAACAGCAGGCACGACACTTCAACGCCAGGGTCTCGCGACAACGCGTTTCTCAGGTAACGGTATTCCCAGCGAGGAAACGATTCGACGACCAGCACTCGCAATTTCTCTTCGCGAATTGCGATCGGAGCGGTGAGTTGGTTGTTGTCCGGCAGCGTGTCATCAGCGTGTTTGGGAACGGTCAGGGTGAGCGTGAAGTCGCCGGTCGACTGAGGATTCCAGAGAAGCGAGTCGCTGGTTCGGCTCATCGGAGCAATGCGGACATCCCGAGTGACCTCGTCGCCGTCGGACGATTTCAGATTGACCGTCGTGATGAATTCGCGAGGCAGCGTGCTCTCGATCGTGAATGGAATCCGAACGGCCTTGCCGGCCACCCCGAACGTCGGCGCTCCCAGGCTAAGCAGTTCAACATCCGGTAGACGCACGGGGCTGCCGATCGGAACGGTGAAGACGGGGATCTCTTTCATGCGTAAGGATGTTGCCGCTTGAACCGGAGGCTGACCTTCATTCCAGTCGCCGTCTGAAATCAGCACTGCTCCGATCAGGTTGGTGTACTTTTCCGGAGCCTGCTTCAACGGTGTGAACAGGTCGGTCCTTGTCGTACCTTCGGTATTCCCAAATCGCTGAATGGTGACGTCCATGCGGTCAGTTAATGACGACCATGCCTTTTCGTCGGTCAACGCGGCGATGGCTTCTTTACGCGTCGTCCGCGAGGAACTGGTCACCGCCGATTCGACATCCTGGGTTTCCATGCTCGTTGAATCGTCGACGAGAATCACAATCTGCGGCTTCTCTTTCGGGCGAAATTCCTCGACCCATTCCGGTTGATTGAACATCGCGGCGAGCAGAATGACGATCGTCAGTCGGAGGAATTCCAGAGCGCCTTGTGACTTCGCGTACCCACTCCGCTGCCACGCCAACAGGCACAGCCCGGCCGTCACCAGCACGATCACGGCAGAAATTGCCAGCGACCACGGTGTCCAGAGAAACGTGAGTGTGCGAGTAAAGTCCAAGCGTTTGGTTCCTTTTCTTAAATCGTTGTAGAGGTTGACGGTGCGGCGGTTGCCCGGTCAGTTGGTGAGTCAGCGTCGGCATCAGCCTGCCGCCGTGGGAAACCGGACTCTTCAACCTGCGGAACCCGCCGCGGCATGCAGAGAATCGCTTCGACGATCAACGCGATCAGCATCGCGACGAGAAACATTCGCCAGACTTCCTGGATCAATCCTTCGAAGCTGCCAGCCTGATCGTCGACTCGGTTAAAGCTGAGACCTGAAAAGAGTCCAGCCAGCCGGCCATCGTCCAGCACTCGGGTCTGGTCTTCGGCACTGCCTCGATTAACGGCGAGCAGCTTTTCGCCGGCTGAGTAGATTCCGCTTTGATGCGCATAGTCGGTTGAGAGGGCGTCTTCAGGACCGATGATCTGTTTCCAGTCGAGCGGTTCTTCAGTGGCAGCCGAGCCGGCGGCGAGCTGTTGCGTTTGGCCGAGCACTGCGGCACCGGCGGCGATCGCACGCTGGATAAAGACGTAAAGCACGACGCCGTTCGTCGTCAGCGACGAATCACGCATGTTGGGAGTCGTCGTGCAGAAGTAAACGCCGCCGCGAGTCGTGGGCAAATGGGCGAACAACGTCTGACTGTTTTTCAACTGGGCCAGCGGAGTGACTTCGCCGTTTAATCCGCAGAGCCGTTGAATCTGCAGCTCGCCGACCGGCAGCGCGGCACCACTTTGTGAGTTTGCCAGAATGCCTTGGTCGCCTCGCCTGGTTACCACGTAAACGGGCGACGGCTCATCGGACCAGGAATTCCAGCTGACGTTCATGAACTCGGCTGAGCCCGGTTCGCGAGGCGGCAGAAAGACGACCTGACCTCCGCGATTGATATAGTCATTAAGCGGTGCTGCGGCATCGTCTTTCGGCAACGGAGCGTGCCACAGAACCAGCGAAACCGTTTCCCCGTCCACCGCCGCGAGCTGTTCCTCAGAGAGTATTTCGGCAGAACATTCAATCGACGGGCTCGGAGAAATCGACGCGGCGAGCTGAAGCGGGATCGCCGTTTGAGGATCGTTGCTGACGACAAGCGTGTGTCGCTTGCGCGGGCGGTCGAACACAAAATAGAAGTCGTTGTCCGCCGAGTTGGAGTCCGCCGGGATCGACACCTTTCCCCAGCCGCGATCGTTCGAACGTTCGATTGGAATTCGGTGGTCGATCAGTTCAAGAGTTGGCCCGTCAACATCGACCGTGAGTTCTGAACGGGCACCTTCAATCTCAAACTGAATGGGCAAAGTGACGCTGTCTTCTTTGGATGCGTCGCGAGTGACTTTCAGAGACACAAGCAACTCTGCGCTGTCGACGGTTTCAAAACGCCGAACGTTGGTGACTCGGACGGCTGTGTTTGAACTGGCTTCTGTCGGGTACGCGAGCAAATGAAATCGGACGGCTTGCGGAAGTTCGAGGTACGAATCTCGAATGGTTTGCCACCGGCTGCTCTCGGCATTCCAGTCGTTCTCGCGGATGTCTGAGCAGATCCAGACTTCAGTTCGGCCTGTATTGTTTGCCTTGATGTAGTCTCGAGCCTGCTCAAGCATGCCGGGGAGGTCAGACGATGTCCCGACGGGCTCGGTAGAGGGAAGCTTGCGGAGCGAATCGGGGGAATCGATTTCGGCGGCGCCTTCGGATGTCGTTTGGACAAGCACCCACCGATCCGAACCGAGCATCTCCAGCGTCGACGCCAGCTGTTCGCGTCCGGCTTGTAGTTTCGAAATCCCGGTGCCGGCTCCCTGTTCCTGCATGCTTGGTGAACGGTCAAGCAGAATGATGGTTGTGTCAGCCTGCCCGCCGGCCGTCAGACCAAGCCAGCCGCTGGCCAGTGGGCGACTTACCGCGAAGATCAACCCTGCGATCGCCAGCGTCCGGAAGATCAGAATCAGGATCTGCCGCAGCCGCGCATAACCGCGAGACATGCGGTTTGCAGCCAGAAGGAACATCATCGCCCCCCACCGCACGGACTGATACCGTCGCTGGTTGATGAGGTGAATGACGACCGGTAGCGCAATGAGAGGTAACGCTGCCAGCAGTATGGGTTGCAGAAATATCATTGATATCGATCGAGTTTTTTGAACGCAGAGATCGCAGATCTTGAAAAACGCAGAGGATGGAGAGGTCTCTCCTTATTTCTCTGCGAGTCCTCAGCGAACTCTGCGTACCGTTCCTTTGGAATTCTAAATTAGCGTGGAAGCCTGCTTTCAGTGTCAGCCTTTTCCGCGAGTTCGTCCGACAAGGAATCGTGAAAGAACGTGTTCGTAGTCTTCGTCGAGTTTTACCTGGTGAAAGTCAACCGCTGACTCCAGCACGACCTGGCGCAGATCTTCCAGGTAAATCTGCATGGCTTTGTGATAGCGGTCGGCGATGTCGTTGGGCTCGGCGAAGATGGCTGGCCCGCCTTCCATGTCGAGGAACCGCGTCGGCCGTTTGAATTCGAATCCGATTTCCTGGGGATCGAGCAGGTGGAACACTGACACGTCGTGCTTTCGAAACCGCAGGTGCTGGAAGCACTCTTTCAATCGTGCCGGCTCAACAAACAGGTCGGAGAGAATGATGATCAAGGCTCGCTGACGAATCGTTTCCGCGAGTTCGTGCAGCACGGTGACTAGTTCGGTTTCGCCATTGGGCTCGGCCGCTTCGAGCAGGTCGAACATTGTTCGCAGGTGAGCGGCACCTCGCTTCGGCGGCAGATTCTGGACGATGCCTTCAGCGACGCACGAAAGTCCGACGGCATCGCCCTGTTGGACGCCCATGTAGCCCAGCGCGCCGACGAGTCGTTTTGCGTATTGAAGCTTCGTGACGTCGCCCGATCCAAAGTCCATCGATCCGCTGGTGTCGACAACGAAGCAGCATCGCAGGTTGGTGTCGGCTTCGAATTCTTTGACGTAGAACCGGTCCGTCCGTCCGTACGCTCGCCAGTCCAATCGTCGGAGGTCGTCGCCGGGAACGTATTTGCGATACTCGGCGAACTCGACGCTTGAACCACGATGCGGACTGGCGTGACGCCCTGAAACGCTGCCCTGCATCGGCTGCCGCGCGAGAAACGGAATCCCGGCGAGGCGCGAAAGCACTCGGGTATCCAGGAAGCTGCGAGATTGACGGTTTAGAGACATCGAAGCTCTGAGCAGTGTGGCGAGCGGTGAATTCGAATCGGGCAATCAGGAATGTCGAGGACTAAAAATCTCCGCTGACGACGATCAGTTGTTTGCCGTTCGGAGTCCAGCAAACGTCGTTGTTATTGCGTGTTTCGTCCTGGCCGGGGAACAATGTTGGTGGCTCATTTTTAGTTGGGTCCAGTTCGTAGATCTGCAGCTTCTTACGATCCGGGCAATACATTCCAAAGGCGATACGGTCACCATTGGGATGCCAGGCGAAGTCGGCATTGATGTTCAGCTTTGTTGAGTGATGGACTTTAGGGATGGGCGAATCACTGGTCATGTCGAGTGTGACGACGTCGATCGTGCCATCGGATTTTTCGCCTTTGAAACAGACGGCGCGGCTGTCCGGCGACCAGGCCATGTTCCAGAAGATCTGTTTGTAATCGTGCTTTCGTAAGACGGTGCGAAACTTCTTCGTCTCGACGTCGTAGGTCTTGATGATGAAGCCCTCGGTGAAGGCGATCGTCTTTCCGTCGGGGGACCATTGAGCTCCCCAGCCGCTGTCGCGAATTCCCATCGGGTTCCAGCCGTCGGCGTTGATCATGCGGATTCCGCTCTGCGAACACGCGATGCGTTTGCCGTCGGGTGACCAACTCGGCATTGATCCACTGGCGATCTTTCTGGGGTTGTTTGAGCCGAGTTCCAATTTATAGATCGTTGGACTGGTGCGAGGCTTCACGCTCCACGCGTCGAATGCCAGCGTCGTTCCGTCGGGCGAAACTGCCGGAGAGCCACAGGCGAAGTAGTTCTTAAAGCGAAACAATGAATGCCAGTTTGTGCCGTCCGCATTGACGATGAAGAACTCGTCCGGTGTCTTGACTAAGAAGTTGAACTCGTCTGTTGTCAAGACCCCGTTGCCGTTTGTGTCGAGACGATTGAAATACAGCCACCTCAGCAGAACGTAGCGAGGGGTATCGAACTTGAACTCGGAGAATGTCAATTCGTGATCGCCGTCCAGATCGGCAACTGGCATGTACCAGCGGACGCTTGGGTTAGCCTGCATCGTCATCCGAAACTCGTCGAGCGTCAGCAGCCCATCCGAGTCGGTATCAAAGCCCGGAAAGACGCACGAAGACATTGGCAGCTTCCACGCCGGACACTCATCGAGGAGTTCGGTCTGGTCGATTCTCGCGTCCAGATTCTTATCGAGTCTGCGAAATTCATCGATCGGCGAAACCTGTCCGCGCGACGGCAGTTTGGACCACTCGTCGAAAGAGATTCGCTCGTCCTTGTCGAGATCGACCTGTTTGATGACTTCGGCAAACCGGGGGTCGGATTTGATAATCGAGTTGAACTCTTCTTTGTCGATCCGGTCGCTGCCGTTCCTGTCGACATGACGGAACAGGCTCAGATTGATGACTCGACCGTCAGGCTGGCGGAGGAGGTCACCATTGTGTCGACGGACTCCAGCCTGAATTTCCAGGAATCGTCTTGCTTCACGGCGGCTGATGTTGCCGTCGCGGTTTTCGTCGGCTTCGATAACGTTGGGACGAGTCGTGCTGGAACCAAAGGTGGTGACGAAAAGTTGCACGAAGGTCCAGGCATGGACCTCACGCTCCGGATGCAGATCCCACGAGTCGAACGAATGGTCCATCGCGGCGACTGCGTGATCGACGAAAGCGTCCAGCGGGTCGGGCAGGGGGGCTCGGTCTTTAAGAGGGGTAACCAGCGGAGTCGTCTTGAACTCGTTGAGTGTCAGCCCGCGACTGCGGTCGAGGTCGAACAGTTTGAAGTCTCGTCGCAGGACGTCTTCTTTGGTTTCGAGGTGCCTGATGTACTCGTCGATCTGAAGTCGCTTGTCGCCGTTTTTATCGAGGGCGTTGAAGCGTTTCTCGTAGCTCGTTTGAGCGTTGACTGCTTGTGTGGCGAAACCGGTAACCAGGATCGCGAACGCGGCCAGTGCCAACGTTGCGAATCGAGCGTTGCTTGAGATGCCGGTTTCGACTTGTGTCATGTGCTGGCCCTGAAGGGTCGAGTCTCTCGCGGTCTTGAAGGGCGGTGAGGATCAGGCTTCCGGAGTGGTCTCTTCGATCAGTCGACTGACAATCTGCCTGGCATCAATCCCTTCTGCCTGGGCGGCGAACGTTGTGATGAGCCGGTGAGTCAGTACCGGCGAAGCCACTTGCTGCACGTCTTCCAGGCGAACCATGTAGCTGCCCATTAACGCCGCTCGCGATTTGGCGCCGAGGATCAGGTACTGAACCGCTCGCGGACCGGCTCCCCAGGAAACCAGCGGCTTCATCCATGCAGGAGCCGTTTCGCCGTCCGGCCGAGTCTTACGGACGAGTTGGGCAGCGTACTGATAAATGTGGTCCGGGACGGGGACTCGCCTGACGAGTTCCTGGTGCCGGATAATGTCTTCGCCGTGAAGAATCTGACTGAGTGTTGGTAACTCGCCACCGGTCGTGGTACGAGCGATCTGGATTTCTTCCGCTTCTGATGGATAGTCCAACTCGATCAGAAACATGAATCGGTCAAGCTGCGCTTCGGGCAGCGGATAAGTTCCCTCCTGCTCGACCGGGTTCTGAGTCGCCAGGACAAGAAACGGTGGAGGCAGCGGAAAGCCTTTTCCGAGCACGGTGACGGCGCGTTCCTGCATGGCTTCGAGCATTGCGGCCTGAGTCTTTGGCGGAGCACGGTTGATCTCGTCGGCAAGGACCATGTTCGCGAAGATCGGGCCGTGCACGAATTCGAACTCGCGTTTGCCGCCGGCCGAGTCCTGCAGGATGTCCGTGCCGGTAATGTCCATCGGCATCAGGTCAGGCGTGAACTGGATGCGGCTGAAATCAAGCGACATCGTCTCGGCCAGCTTGCTCACCAGCAGCGTCTTGGCGAGGCCCGGCACACCCATCAGCAGAGCGTGCCCACGAGCAAACAGGCAGATCGCTAATCGTTCAATCGTGCCTCGCTGCCCGACGATGACGCGTCCGAGTTCGGCAACCAGTTGGTCATACGAGGCTCGCAGCTGGTCGATCGCCTGCACATCGTTGTCGCTCAAGCGGTCCGCAGGCGAAACATCAGACTCTGACATACGGCAAATCCTTAATATCCGTCGAGCAAATTGTCCGGCCATTTATGGACGGATCTGCGACATTCGGCAACCGTTCACTCGCATCTGGCAAATTCGCTCGAGACGATTGTGAATCAGTACGCACCTCGATCGCCCAGCGATCCGAAATCCACTTCATCATCAGTGTCGATCTTCGAGGATGAATCACGCAGAAACTGTCGCCCCGTCGTCATTTCCGGGCAACGGATCGTTCCTTCTGTCGGACAAGCCGGTGAGCATGCTGGGAGCAATCGACGCGTTCGACCAGGATTTCGTGCGAGGTGACCTGTTCGAAACGGAGGTCAGTTCGGTAAAACAACGCTCACGATCGGACGACTGAATCGATGCTCCGATCTGTTTCCGCGAATACCGTTTCGAATACCACGAGGGGATACGAATGCGTTTCTCAGCCGTACTGAGTCTTGTTTACTGTCTGGTGACTCCCGTTGCTTTGACTGTTCTTACAGGTTGCAGCAGCGCCACGAATTCCGATGCACCGCCTGTGTCGACCGATCCCGCTCTATCAGAGAGCGTGACCGAACTCGTTGAAGAAGTAACTACGGAAACTGTTGAAGTCGCAGTTCCCGAGGTGCCCAAACAGCAAACGGCTACGTTTGGTGCGGGCTGCTTCTGGTGCGTCGAGGCGGTGTTCGAACAACTCAAGAGTGTCGAAAACGTCCGCTCGGGTTACACAGGCGGGACGGCGGAAACTGCTTCGTATTACGTCGTTTCTGAAGGCACTACGGGGCATGCCGAAGTGATTCAATTCGAATTCGATCCGTCGGTCATCAGTTACCAGGAGCTTCTTGAAGTCTTCTGGACATCTCATGATCCAACAACGCTAAACCAGCAGGGCGCCGACAGAGGAACTCAATATCGGTCAGCCATTTTCTATCACAGTGACGAGCAACGCGATCTGGCTATCGCCTATAAAAAACGCCTCAATGACGAGAAGGCCTTCGGAGATCCGGTTGTTACTGAAATCGTCCCGTTCGTTAAGTTCTATACGGCCGAGGGCGACCACCAGGACTACTTTGCCTTGAACGGCACGGCTCCCTATTGCCAGAGAGTCATCCAGCCGAAGGTCGCAAAGGTCCGCAAAGTCTTCGCCGACAAGCTGAAATAGTCCGGCATGCGTGGGGATTCCCGGAAAGGCTCTGTCTTCAGGGGCGAGTTACTGAGTCTTCGCTCAGGCAAATTCCTCAATTGACGGAATTGTCCTGTCTGCATCGAACAATGTTGCGATGAGTTGCGGGGTTTGGGTTAATTGCGACAAGCGCTGCCCCAGCCTGTATTGACCTGAACGGTCGATTTTCCAGATAACCCGAAATGCGGGCATAAACGGACGCCGATTGAGTGTTTGTTGTCGTCGGCGAAGCTGGCCAGATTCATCATTTTGCCCGATTTTTCGCCTGACCAGGGATCTGTATTCGTTAGCAACTGACAGTATCTATTAATGCTTCTCATGGATGGCTGCATTTTTCGGCAGGTGCTCTGCTTTTTCGTCCTCGTGGCGATCGGGCAGTCGTCTGCACGCGCCCAGAGCGAAGCTGTCCGGCTGCCTGAACCGGCTGCGATCACTATAAGTAGTGCCGCCGCTTCACGAGTTCCGGTTCGCACGTCGCCACGACTGCTGCCTCCGGAGCCGTCGGCTGTCCAAAGTCGGGTTGCAAGCCTGCAGCTTCCCCAATACCGGATGGACATCGACCTGGACACGGACGGCGGCGAAGTCCACGTTGAAGAAACGGTCCGTTGGACGAACCCCGGACCAGTCGCGACGAAATCGCTCGTCTTCCACGTTGTCCCGAACAACCATCTGGATGAAAAAACGCTCGCGATTGCTGAGCGAACTGTCGAGTCCCTGCGTCTCGATCCACGAAACTCGATTGATCGAGACGGTCGCCGTTTCCATCTGAAGTCGGTCGAGTTGGGCGGTCAGAGTCTCCGGGCACATTTCGATCCGGAAGCGGACACGCACCTGCACGTTCAACTGCCCGAAGAGGTGCAGCCTGGGCAGTCGGTTGAAGTGACGCTTCGATTTGATCTCGATCTGCCACCGAAACAGGGCCGGCTTGGGCAGCACAAGGGCGTCACGAATCTTCTCAACTGGTACCCGATCCTCGCGGCGTACAGCGATCAGGGTTGGGATGCGGTGCCGTACATTCCCTGGCATCAGCCGTGGCTGAACGAAGCCGGTGTCTACAACGTCAGGCTGCGACTTTCACCCGGTCAGGAAGCCGCGACCGGCGGGCACGTTGTGTCGCGATCGGTGGACGCGACCGGCCATTCGATTCTCGACATCGAAGGCTACGGTCTCCGCGATTTCACAATCGTCGCCAGTGACCGCTTCGAGGTCTACGAATCTGTCAGCAACGGAATCCCCATCCGCGTGCTCGCCTTCCCCGAGCATCAGGGGCATGCCCGGTTGTGTCTGCAGATCGCGGCAGAATGTATCGAACAATATTCCGACTGGTTTGGGCCGTACCCGTATCAGGAGTTCGAACTCGTCGAGTCCTACTTCGGTTGGAACGGCAACGAATCGTCCGGCCTGGTGATGATCGACGAGCGAATTCTTGACGTGCCGCAACTCGCGGGTCGCTATGTGGAGCACCTTGTCAGTCACGAAATCTGCCACCAGTGGTGGTACTCGGCCGTCGGCACCGATGGGTACCGCGAGCCCTGGGTCGACGAAGGCCTTGCCCAGTGGCTGACTCGATTTCGAATGGAAGAAAAGTACGGACAAGACGCGGAAGTGCTCGATCTGCCGGGCGGTTCGAAGTGGGGACTGCCGAACCTTCACTACCGAAGCCTCGTACACAGCGGCTATGCCCTGTACACGAGCCGCGGCGGAGACGGAAAGACGCTGGCCTCGCTCGAAGACCTGGGGCACATCCACAATCTGTTCTTTCTCGTCTATGACAAAGGTTCGCGCATCGTCGGCATGATTCAGCACCGACTTGGTCGCGAGCGCTTCTTTGGATTTCTGAGACTTCTTTACGCCGAGTACAAATTCAAGATCCTCCGAGCCGACGACTTCCAAAGATTGCTGGAAGATTACACGGGCGAAAGCTGGGAGCAGTTCTTTGACGACTGGCTCCGCTCCGGCCGAACTTGTGACTGGAAGATTGCCAACGTCGACACCGTCCAGGAAGGCGACAAATTCCGCACCGTCGCACGTGTCGTTCAGACAGGCGAAATCTCCGAGCCGGTCGAAGTGGCTCTGCACATGGCGCCAGGCGGCAATTCCAAAACCGACACCATCGTCGAAGCCATGCCTGGTATTTCAGGTCTCGCAGACAGGTCGTTGAACGATTCCAGCGCGCGGCAGATCGACGAGACAACCTGGGAATTCTCTTTCGTCACAGACCGACCACCGAAGCAGGTCGAGATCGATCCCGAAGGCTGGGTGATCGATCAGTCACCGAACAACAACGATTGGAAGCGTGACATCAAAATCCGCTACAGCCCGTTGTACACACCGATCGACGAAGCATCGTTGATTCAGCCATTCGAAAAACCTTCGATCGTGTTCGGGCCGGGCTTTGACAATGAAGGCCGCATCGGACTGCGCGGAGCGTTCATCGCCTCAAACGTCTTCCGCGTGTCGCCGTTCCTCGCGTACACGACAGAAACAAACAACGAAAACCTGGCCCTGGGCGTTGATTCCGTTTTCTATAACGCTCCGTGGCCGAACTGGCAGCTTGGACTGCGGTACGAGCATTCGCTGCTCACAAACATCAACAACGACCCCGGCGACCAGGCGAAGCTTTATGCGCGAAAGATTCTCGCATACACAACAAGTCTCATCCGCCCGGACCTGAGTTACTTCGACTTCTATGCGAGAATCGGCGACAACTTCTTTCCGGATTCGGATACGTCTCCGATGGCACTGCCGGGCATCGATGACTACCGCAACATTCGCGCGTTCGGGGCGACCTTCCACGCTGACACGCGGATGCCGTACTGGAATCCTCGCAGCGGATTTCAGTTTGACGCAAACTACGAACACGGCTTCGTCGCGTTCGGCGATGGTCAAACCTACGACCGGGTCGACAGCCAGTTCTCGATCGTTCAAGGGTTGCCTGAGGGGCACGGCTACTTATCAGAAACGCGTGTCGCCGCACGAGTCGCCGCTGGCTACGGCTGGTCAGACAACGGCGAGCACTTCCGCTTCGGCGGCCCAGGCCGCTTCCGAGGAAGGCACTCAGACGAAACTGAAGGCAACGCCTTCTGGCTAACGAGTCTCGAATACCGCTTCCCTTTGACGGGAGAACTAGATCTCGAAGTCGTCGACAACCTGGCAGCGCTACGGTCGATTTCCGGCTCAGTCTTCTACGACGTCGGCGAGTCATTCCTCTTCGACAAATCCCAGGGCGGAGTCGACCAGGCCATCGGCGGCGGCCTCTATTTCGACCTTCCCCTGCTCAGCTTCGTAGAGACTCTGACCTTCCGCATCGAATACGGCCGCTCGTTAGAACGCGAAACCGGAGTCTTCTGGTTCGGTCTCTACCACGCATTTTAGCCCAGCAGATTCATCACGGTTGAGATCAGGATGCAGGCGGTGATGGCGATGACGGAAACGACGAGGCAGATCGCCGATGCGCGGCCCATGCGGACTCGCTTGTCGGTGCGGAAGGCCAGCCAGCAGATGGCAAACATCAAGAGCGGCGTGCAGAATAAGCCGGAGACGTACTGACCGGCGATGACCAGAGTGGCGGGTCCGATTTTGTCGGTTCCGAAAAGCGATTTTGAGACGCTCTCTCCGTAAATGGCGATGACCGGAATCATGATCATGTAGCCGGCCTCGGCGATTCGCTGGCACTTGCGGACTCGTGGCGCGTCATCCTTCTTGATGATTCCCAGGCAGACGAACATGTCGCCCCACATTCTCGCGAAGGCGGCGATGCCAACGATCAGCGTTGAGAATAGAGTGCAGAAAGCACCGACGAGAAACATCCCGCGCGACCACGGACCGTACGAGTCCGTAAACATGCGCGACAGTTCGTCGACGACGCCGGTACCGGTGACCTCGATTCCCTGGCTGTGCAGCACGGCGGCTCCCATCAGGAAATACGCGGCCGTGATGATCGTCGTCAGGAACGTCGCGACGCCGACATCGATCTGAATGATCCGAATCCAGCCGCGAGTGCGTTCCTGCCAGCCTGCGGATTCCGGCGAGCCGGTGAAGTCGGCGTATCCTTTTTCCAGAATCCAGTAGGGGTACATGAAGAGTTCGTTGGCCGTCGCGCCGAGGGCTCCCATCAGACTGATCACGGCGAATGCCGCCAGTTGTCCGTCTTCGCCCAGCGAAAAGGA
Source organism: Planctomycetaceae bacterium (assembly GCA_047611045.1). Taxonomy (GTDB): domain Bacteria; phylum Planctomycetota; class Planctomycetia; order Planctomycetales; family Planctomycetaceae; genus JABMPE01. The sequence goes on from JBLFXD010000037.1 coordinate 12,872, forward strand.
CATGCCCTTTGTCAGGTCGCTCATGCTAATGCGAAACTCGGTCCCCTGAATCAGAAACATTCCGACAACGACCGAGATGCTGAAACCCAGCACCAGGATCATGATCAGCTTTTCCATCTCCGCATAAACGCCGCGCCACAGGATCGCCCACGTGAACACGGCGAGCATCCAGATCCAGATGGTGTTGGACGTTCCTGCATCGGCTGAAAGCGGCACTAACGAGTGCATCATGCCGGCCGTCGCCCCAATCATCCCGGCAAATGCCAGAGAGGTCGGCAGCGAGACTCCCATATAAGCCAGGCCGATCCACGACGTGTTCCGAAACTTCGGGAACGGCAGCGTTGAAAATGCTTCGAACGGCGTGCATCGATGAGCAAGCGTGAATCGTCCGATTTCAATCTGCAGAAAGTACTTGATGACGCACGAGAGGATGACCGCCCACAGCAGCACGAATCCAAACTTCGCTGCCTGGTGAGGCGTGTTGATCAGCTCGCCCGAACCCATCACCGAGCCGATAACGACTAACCCAGGCCCCAGTGCCGCAAGCGTCCCGGTAAATCCGCGAGGCGCGTTTCGGATCCGAGACGTGTCAGTTTCCTCTGAGTCGGACATGTCGTTTTCCTATCGGTCAGTGTTGTCAGTCAGGGCGTCGCCGGTGATTGGAGCTTTGGTTGCGTGTCATGGTTTCGGCTCATCCTGTGGACATGCCAGTTCGAACGAACTTTCGCAGCGAGGGCAATGCAGAAGTGTCGTCACCGACGAACGACGCTGCGGCAACTTTGACCTCGGCGGTGTAAATGCTGCCGGATGAATCGAGGAACACGTCGTGAGGCGCGTAGAATTCCTCGGGCGTTGTGGGAAAGCCGTTACCTCCCCAGCGAGTCACCAGGTTGCCGTCACGATCGAAGATGCTCATCCGGCCGCTGGGCTTCGAGGCGTCGGGCGAGTTCCACGGGAAGACGCCGGTGTGGAAGCCCAACTCGAATACGTAAACGAGTCCGTCCTTCGAGACATGTACCTGAGCCGGTCGCGCGACGTCCGTCCAGACGGCGAGCAGGTCGCCATCCGGTGAGAAAATCTGCACCCGACTGTTCTCCCGATCCGCGATGTAAAGCCGCTCGCCGTCCGAGCCGATTCCGTGAGGGACGTTGAATTGTCCTGGTTGATCACCGGGCGATCCCCATGACGAGATCAGCTCGCCGTCCGATGCAAAACGGTGCACGCGCGCGTTGCCATAACCGTCGGTAACAAAGAGGTCTCCGCCGGGACCGATGATCGAATTCGTCGGCAGGTTGAACGGAGGTCCGGCTTCCGGGCGGATCGTGCGATAATCAAACTCGTTGGCCCCCGTGTCCGAAGGTGCGCCGGATGGACCGATCGTGCGCAGCAGTTCGCCTTCTCCGGAGAACTGCCGCACTGAGTGTCCCATATCGTCGACAAGGTACAGAGTGTCGCTCTGCCCGATCGAAATCCCGTGAGGCCGTACAAACAGACCTTCGCCCCAGCCTCGCACGAACGTGCCATCGGCTTCGAAGACGAGTACCGGAATGTCCGCTCTCGCGAAAACGTAAACGAGATCCCGCGAGTCCACCGCGACGCCGATTGCCTCGATCAGCCCGGCTTCGTCCGGGACGTTCGGCCAACCCGGCACCGCTTCAAACGTGAGTGATCCGGTTCCGACTGTCATTGTTTGCTCCTTGCGACTCGCAACAAAGTCATTCCCGCGCATGCGGGAAACCAGACTACCAGAGCGAAGTGGTTTCCCGCCTGCGCAGGAATGACGGAAATCGCAGCCCGCGTCCGATTCGGGAAGTTAATCCGGACAAAGTTTCCAACTATTCCAGGATCGCGCCCTCAATGAGATCGTCCTCAACGCCGACTGACTTTGCGGCCTCGACGATCTGGCTCCAGGTCGTGTCGTCCAGCTCCAGGCCACTGTTGCGTTTCGCCCGGTTGCGGTTTTCGATTTCGCCGGGGACGAGGACTTCGCCGCCGGGAGTAGTCGGGCGAGAACTCTTCACGTAGTCGACGTAGCGTCGAATTTCTTCGAAGAGAGTTCCGTCACTCTGCAACTTCAAAGGGTCGACATAGATCGAGAGCATGCCCTGTTCGAGCAATGTTTTTCCGGGGACGCTGCAACCGCCTCCTGTGAGGGCTCCCGCCAGGATCTCGGCCACCAGCCCGAGCCCGTACCCCTTGTGGCCGCCGAAAGGGAGGATCGCTCCGACCGGTCGTCCGCCTTCGGGGCCGTAAAAGTCGTTGGCGTCGTTAGTTGCGTTTCCGTCCGCGTCGACGATCGTGTCATCGGGAACGGGCACGCCTTTGTTACGAGCGACTTTGAGTTTCCCTTCGGCACTGGCCGCCGCCGCGATGTCCAACACGATTGCGTCGCGGCCTTCGATCGGAATTCCCACACAGACTGGATTGACTGACAGCCTCGCGTCACGCCCGCCGGTCGGTACGACGAACATTCCAAGGCCGGTTGTGTTCACAAAGTGGAGCGAGACGAGCCCTTCCTTCGCGGCAATTTCGGCCCACGTTCCGATGCGACCAAGGTGAGCGCTGTTTCGCAGTGCGACGATGGCGACGCCGTGTTCTCGACATTTCTCGACGCCGATGGCGACGGCTTGCCGTCCGGTCCACTGGCCGTAACCGAGCTCGGCGTCTGCGACGACCAGCGATCCGGTATCGACGACAATCTTCAGCGACTTGCCGGCAAATACTTTCTCCTGACTCATCCACTGCAGATAGATCGGCGCGCGGATGACTCCGTGTGAATCGTGCCCGACCAGGTTGGCCTCGACGAGGTGATCGGCGATGACGGCCGCTTCCTCGTCGCCGCATCCCGCGCGTGCGAAAAGGTCGCCGATGAGAAGTTTCAGTGATTCCGGATTCAGTGTCTTCACTCGGTGCTCCTTGAGTCAGACTGGTTGTGGAAGGCGTCGCGTCCGCTCGCTTTGCTGGTTTGTTCATCGGTGGAGCAAAAACGAAGCCGAGTTGTCGCAGGTCGCGATTCCGGATGCGACCGACGAGGGGGCAGACGTCGAACGTTCCAATTCACATCAGCCTCGAATTCGGAAACTCCACGATTCCTTTGGAATATTGGAAACGGGTCGCGCATCTTCGTTTGCACGCTGCAGCCACGTTCGAAACTCGTAAGACAATCTTTCATTCAAAGGGGACTCCAATGGGAATCCGCAGCTCAATTTCTGCATTTGTCGTCGTGGTATTTGTTGCTGGCTGCAGCTCTGAAGGGCCGCCCATGTCCAATAGTTCGTCGTCGGACACGTTTGCCATGGCGGAATCTCCCGCCTTTCAACCGAACGCTCAAGCAAGCGAGTCTGCGGTCGCGGACAACGCCGCCGTCGTGCTGCAGCAACCTGTCCGAGTTAACGGTCAGAATGTCGATAGACCGGTTGCGGCAGTCGTAGGAGAACCGGCGGCACTTCAGAAGCGAAAGATCATCTTCAACGCGACGATCGCTCTGAGAGTCGACGACCTTGACGAGGCGTTCGACCAGTTGTTCCGCCTTGTGGAACAAAGCGGCGGCTACATTTCGTCGTCTTCGGCCCACGGCAATGCCGGCAGTGCTCGGTCCAGTGAGTGGACCATGCGAATCCCTGGCGGCAGATTTTCGGGTTTCACGAAGAGCGTTGCCGGGCTTGGCGAAGTCGTAACAAACGCCATGACGTCTCAGGAAGTGACGGCCGAGTTCCACGATCTGGAAGCTCGAATCCGGAACAAGCAGCAGGAAGAAAAGCGGCTCCAGGATTACCTCGACAATTCGACGGCCAAGCTGGAAGATATTCTTAAAGTAGAAAAAGAGATCACTCGCGTGCGGGGCGAAGTCGAGTCCATGCAGGGGCGAATGCGAGTGCTGGCCGACTTGACCTCACTATCGACCGTGACGGTCCGCATGTCGGAAGTTGTGGACTTCGTGCCACCACTTCTAGCCAGCGAACCAGCATTTGGTGATCAGATCGCATCGACGTGGGCCTCAACGGTCGACTCGATGGCAGAGTTCGGGCAGTCCGCGGTTCTGTTGGCGATCAGAGTTCTTCCGTGGTTCGTCGTGTTTGGTATTCCTGTCGGGGTGATTTTCTCGTTGTTCAGGCGGCGTCTTAGAATCTCCAGCACGGTTGTCACACCACAACTTTAGCGCTCTTCCGAGTGGCCGGCATCGATCGATAGGCCGCCGATTGAGGGCAGGTCTCGCCGATGCTATTAACGGGGCTTGTCGTCGACGCGTGCATACCA